>JAAVYQ010000066.1 GCA_022791215.1 Bacilli bacterium
ACATATACTTATAACACTGGAGAATGGGTTTTTTTAATAGGAATAATTGAAGTACCTCTTTGTATAATAAATATAATACTTGGAATAATAAATTTAATTATGAAGAAACAATATAAGAAAAATAATTTATTAGTTGACACATCGCAAAAATGGATAACTATAAAAAGTATTCTATTAATAACATTAATAAGTTTAATGATTGTCCTTGGTCAGTATATCCCCAAAAATATAGAAAAAAACAAAATTGAAAAAGAAATTAAAGAAGTAACTATGACTTATCTTAAAAACAAGTACAATAATGATAATTTTAAAATCGAATACATTGATAGACATTTTTCTGCGAATGGATTTATTAGCACAAATCACTTAGAAAGCTATAGAATCAAAGCTTATTATATTCCAGACAACATTAAATTTTACATTGACGTAGAAGTAAACGACTCAAGGGAAATACTAAAAAACACATATGAAGATAGACTTATATATGCCTATTATAAAAGACATTTTAAAGAAGAAGATTTTATAGTGGATGGTAACATTGAAAAAGAAAAAATAAATAAATACTTAAAAGAAGAACAATTTAATGTAGAACTATCACTAAGCGATTCCTACACTTTTTCAGCCATTGATGCACTTACAAACAAAATACCATCCAAAAAAGAATTATATGATCTTATAATAGATTATCATATGAAACATAAACTTTACATAAAAATAGCCGAAAATGAAATAAAAGGTGAAAATATAAAACTAGAATTAAAAGAATACTTAATAAAAATATCTAAAAATATAATTGAATATTATGATGAATTAGATGATTATGAAGTTACTTGTAATTATGATAGAGGAAGAAAAGATAAATTTATAGGAGTAATAAAAATTAATAAAGAATATATAAATATAGAAATAAACGGTAATATAGTAGAAAAAATAAAAAGATAAATTAAACAACAACTGTATAAAAAATAAATATAAAAGGAGAAGTAATGAAAAAAAGAATAATTATAGGTTTAGGAATAATAACAACAATGATAATAATACTAATAAGTTATAAAGTAGCATACAGTGATAAAAACAAAAAAGAGTTCGAATATAGTCCACCAACATATGAAATATGTGATGAAAACAGTTGTGTATACCTATTAGGATCAATACATGTAGGAGACGACAAAGTAACAAAAATAAAAGAAGAAATAATAGAAAACTATAACAAAAGTAAATACCTAGCGGTAGAATTAGACATACAAAACATAGATATTTACACAACGATACAAGATTACCTACTTGATAATGGAGAAACAATAGATGAAAAAATAACAGATGAATTAAAAGAAAAACTCATAAATTTTCTAGAAAACAAAAACTCAATGTACACATACGACATGCTAAATAAATTCAAACTAGGATTCATAAACAGTTATATAACATTACTAGCGACGATGGAAATGAACATGCAAGAATCAGGAGTAGACAATTACTTTCTAACACTCGCACACGAAGAAAACAAAGAAATTATAGAACTAGAAACATATGAAGAACAAAAAAATTTATTACTAAACTATGATGATGAAATATATATAAAACAAATAGAAGAAAGTATAGATAATTACGAAGAAATAAAAAAAGAACTAACAAAACTATACGAATCGTACATAAACGAAGACAAAAAAGAACTAGAAAAATTGATCAATGGCGAAAATGAAGAAAGCGAATACACACAAAAAGAGAAAGAATATATGGAAGAAATGTATGACAAGCGTAATGAGAAAATGACTGAAAAAGTAGAGAAATTTCTAGAAGAAGACAAAGAAGTATTCATAATAGTAGGAGCCGCGCATGTAATAGGAAACAATGGAATAATAGACCTAATAAAAAATAAAAACTATAAAATCGTAGAAGTAAAATAGAAAAGCGAACAAAGTAAAGTTTGCTTTTTAAATAACCAAAAACCTAGTAGTTGCGCCCATAACTAAATGCATGATATAATCATAATAGGTGATAACCAATGAAAAGTTACGTAAAAAAACAACTAATAAGAATAAGAGTATACTTAATATTTGATGGAATAAAAAGAACAAATTACATAATAAAAAAGAAACTATTCTACAGTGTAGGCACAAACTTTTTCTTTCAACCAAGGGTACTACCAAGTGATCCTAAACTAATAAAATTTGGAAACAATGTTACAGTGGCAAGTAACGTCACATTTATCAACCATGACTTAATATATAGAACATTAAACTTTTTAAACAATGGGAAATATTACAGTTACTATGCGAAACCTATTGAAATTGGAGACAATGTATTTATAGGATCAAACTCAACAATCTTACCGAACATAAAAGTTGGATCAAATGTAGTAATCGCCGCAGGAAGTGTAGTAACCAAAGATGTAGAAAGCAACACAGTAGTCGCAGGAAATCCCGCCAAAAAGATATGTACATTTGAAGAGTTAATAGAAAAAAGAGAAAAAGAAAATCCTAGACTCCTAGCAGAAGAAGACATAGAAGGAATATGGAGGTTATTTAATGAAGAAAAAAATAATCGATAAAATAGAAGAAATAACACCAAGACTAATAATCATATTCTTATATCTACAACCATTTCTAGACATATTAGCATCATACCTCATAAGAAACAACATCCCAAACTACATAACATCGACAATAAGAATGGCATTCATGGTATACATGATAATATATCTAATCCTAGCAAAATATGAAAACAAAAAGAAAATAATAACATACCTAACAATAATAATAACTACTATACTCATCCACATAACGACAATATACATATACAAAGGTCCAATATTTCTCAACTTTGAAATAAAAAACACACTAAGTACATACTACTTTATAATCTTACTAATATCATTTTTAAGTATATGGCAAAAACATGAGATAGACAAAAAACACATAAAAAACATCTTACTAATATACATACTATTCACGTTCATACCTGGAATACTAAACATATCATACGAAAGTTACAACAACAGCAAAATAGGAAAAGTAGGATGGTTTTACTCAGCAAACGTAATTGGGTCATTAATAATAATACTATTTAGTAGCATAATACCAACACTAAAAAACAGCAAAAAAACATACACTATACTGGTAATCCTAATGCTAATCTACATAGTATTCACAATAGGAACAAAAACACCAGTATTAGGACTAGCAATAATAATAGGGATCAATCTAATGTACTATCTATACAAACTAATAAAAACAAAAAATAAAAAAATAAAATACATACCTGTAATACTAATCGCATTAGTAGTAACAGGAATAATAATCGTACCCAAAACAAACTTTTACAAAAACTTAGAAACACATTTAACATACATAAAAAAGAATAACATAGACAGTGACGTAAAAGGATTCATAGACCATTTCATATTTAGCACAAGACTAAAAAACGAAGAAGAAACTAGAAAATACTACAAAAAATCACAACCATTAGAAAAAATATTTGGAATAGGATACATAGAAAGTTATGAATACGACGAAGAAAAATATAAAGTCATAGAAATAGACTACTTTGACGTATATTACAAAGAAGGAATAATAGGATTCATAATATACTTCTTACCAGTGGTATACATAACAATCAAAATAATAAAGAAAACTAAACTAAACTTTGAAAGCATAAACAATTTAGGCACAATACTATTAATCTTACTAATAGCCTTATTCCAAGGACACATATTTGTAACTCCACAATCGAGCATATACATAAGTATATTACTAGTAACCATATATAAAGCAAAAGGAGAAGAAAATGGAAAATAAAAAGAAATACCTTTTAGGATTATTTCTAATACTATTTATCTTCAACAACATAGTTATAACATCGACGCTACTCTTGCTCAAAATAAGTATCACAAAAATAAATTTAGCATTAGCGATAATAATCACAATAATAATATACATAAAAGTGATGACAAAAGAGAAATACGAAAAACAAGACAAAATCAAAAACATAATAATATTCACACTAATAATCGTAACAAGCATAGCAATAAGTGGTCAAATATATGACACGACATACGATTCAAACACATACCACAAAACTTCTATAGGAGAACTCAAAGAAGGATGGAATCCAATATACGAAACAATAGAAGAACACAACAAAAGTAAAAAAAACGAAACAAAACTAACAAACACATATGAAATATGGAACAATCACTATGCAAAAAGTTATGACTATTACGCCGCCAACATATATACAGTAACAGGAAATATAGAAACTGGAAAAAGCATATATCCAATAACAATAATAGCCACATTCCTAATATGCTTCACATACTTAAACATTAAATATCAAAAAAAGATAAGCGCAGTATTATCACTACTAATATCATTAAATCCAATAACACTATGTCAACTAGGAACATTTTACAATGATGGGTTGCTAGGAAACTATCTAATACTGATGATAATCACACTAACAGTTCTACTAACACAAGAAGAAAAAATAAACAAAAAATATAACTATGCACTATACTTCATAACGTTAGTAATACTAATAAACATAAAATTCACTGGATTAGCCTATGCTGGAATATACTCAATGCTATACTACACATACATACTACTAAACAAAAAACAAAGAAAAGAACACATAAAAGCAATAACAACAATAGGAATTACATCATTGATAGTAGGAATAATGGTAGTAGGGCTATCAACATATCCAAAAAATCTAAAAAATAACTCACATCCATTTTACCCAATATATGGAGAAAACAGTATAGATATAATGGAAGGAAACACACCAAACGAAATAAAAAACAAAAATAGATTTGAAAGATTTCTAATAGCCAATTTTTCTGAAACGCATAACAGCATGGAATTAGACTACAAATACAAAATAAAAATTCCGTTCACATTTAAAATAGAAGAACTAAAATACTACATAGGACCAGACGTAAGAATTGGTGGATTTGGAGTATTATTTAGTGGCATACTGATAATAAGCATACTGATAATACTAAAAGAAATAAAAAAACAAAAACAAAAAACAACAATATATCTAATGCCAATAATAGGAACAATAATATTAATAACAATACTAAAAGATGCTTGGTGGGCGAGATACATACCGCAATTATACATAATACCTATAATAGCACTTATACTAAATAAAAATAAAGAAGAAACTAAAAAACAAAAAATAACAAACATAGCATTAATAGTATTACTGACAATAAACACAATACTAATCGCAGGACCTGCAACATTAAACATAATATTAGAAAAACAAAAAGTAGAAGAAAGTTTCAAAGAATTAAAAATAGAAAAAGACACAAAAATAATAATAAAAACAGAAGAATTCACAGGAGCAGTATACAACATAAAAGACAAATACAAAAACATACAAAACGTTAAAGAACTAGAAGAAGAAAACTATACAAAATATGAACTAATGGGAACAAGAATATCTTTACCATGTTACATAAAAAAAGAAACAAACTAACTATAAAAAATAAAATATTGTAAAAAGAAGGTGTAACACAATGAATTTTAATATAAATGGACACAATGTATTTCTAATAATAATAGTAACATTTCTATCATCATTTATCTTTGTATATCTAGCAAGAAAAATAGCAACATACATAGGAGCGATAGACGTACCAAATGCTAGAAGTGCACACAAAAATCCAACCCCATTACTAGGAGGAATAGGAATATTTTTAGCATTCTTACTAGGATATATGTTATTTGGTGAAGAAAACACACTAATGATATCAATACTAATGTCATCATTTCTAATACTATTACTAGGAATATTTGATGACATAAAACCGATAAAAGCAAAATATAAGTTTTTAATACACATCGCAGTCGCTGCAATAGTAGTATTCTATGGTGGATTAAGCTTAAACAGGATAGATTTATTCCAATACGAACTATACTTTGGAAAACTAGGCCCATACATAACAATACTCATAATAATCGCAACAATAAATGCAATAAACCTAATAGATGGACTAGACGGACTATGTGCTGGAATAAGTTCAATATACTTTTTAACAATAGGAATCATAGCACTAATACTAAACAATCTAGGAGGATTAGACATAATACTATCATTCATAATGTTAGGATCAACATTAGGATTTCTAATACATAACTTTCCACCAGCGAAAATATTTATGGGAGACACTGGAAGCACATTTCTAGGATTAATGATCAGTGTAATAATGCTACTAGGATTCAAAACAGTAACATTCACATCATTACTAATACCACTAATACTATTATTACTACCTATAACAGACACACTCTTTGCAATAATAAGAAGAATAATAAACAAAAAGCCAATAGGTGAAGCAGACAAAGAACACATACACCACCAATTACTAAAAAGATTCAGCAAAAGAAACACAATACTAGTAATATATGCTATAAACATAATATTCAGTATAATAACAATATTTTATGCATTAGGATATAGAAAAGAAATGGTAATATTCTACATACTATTAATGTTCATATTCCTATTCTTAATATTTAAAACCAATGTATTATTTAACCATAACAAAAAGGAGAAAAAATGAAAATAAGCATACTAGGCGCAGGTGCATATGGATTAGCACTAGCAAGTATATTTAACAAAAATGGTCATGAAGTAACGATATGGTCACATAGCAAAATTGAAACTAAGCAAATAAAAACGACAAGAAAAAGTGACAAGTTAAAAGACTACGAAATACCAAAAAAAATAAAAATAACATCTAACATTGGAACAGCAATAAAAAAGAGTACACTAGTAGTAATCGCAGTACCAGCCCATGCAGTAAATGATGTAAGTATAAAACTATCAAAACATATAACATCAGCAATGCATATATTAATAGCCACAAAAGGAATAGAACAAGACACGTGTGCATTCTTAACAGAAGTAGTAGAAAGAAACATAAACACCAATAAAATAGCAGTAATATCAGGGCCATCATTTGCAGTAGACATAATAAAAGAAGTACCTATTGGACTATCATTAGGAGTAACAAATATAAGAACAAAAAACATAATAAAAAATTTAATGGAAAATGAGAAAGTAAAACTAAGAGTAACGACAGACATCTTAGGAGTAGAAGTATGTGGAGCGATAAAAAATGTAATGGCAATCGCGTCAGGAATGTTAGAAGGAATGAAAGTAACAGACTCTACAAAAGCATTATTTTTAACGGAAGCATTAAACGACATAAAAGAACTTATTGAAGCATTAGGTGGAAGCAAAAAAACGATACTATCATTCGCAGGATTTGGAGACATACTAATGACATGTACAAGCACAAACAGTAGAAACTTCACATACGGAAAACTAATTGGAGAAGACAAAAAAGAAGAAGCACAAAAATATGCCAACAGAACAACAGTTGAAGGATTATACACATTAAAATCAATAAAAGAACTAATAAAAAGAGAACATGTAAAAATGGAAGTAATAGACCTCATAAGTGATATAATAGTAAACAAAAAAGAAAAAGAAGAAATACTAAAATTTTTAATTTTTAAAAAGTAAAGTAAACAAAAAATACTTTACTTTTCTATTTTAGATGACTTCTTTTAATTAAATTAGCATGAAGAACAACTTTTTTATTATCATCATAACAAGTAGATTTTAAGTATAATGTTAACTTATTTTCTAATTCAATAAACAAAAACATTACAAAAATAAACGATAGTGAATTTATTGTTAGATAGTTCTTTACAAAATAAAAAATAGTTAATTATTATCTTAATCAAATAATGAAGTTGAAGAACATGAAGTAACAGTACAAGATGGCTTTGCTACTTTTAAAAAAAATAATTTTAGTATTTACACAATAGGTACAACTAGCAACGAAGATATTACTAATCCAGCAACTTTTGATGGAATAATTTCTTGGATTGTTTTATCTATATTAGGGATAAGTAATATTATAATATATAAGAAGAAAAAGCATATTTAAAAATAGAAAACTCGTTTTAATATAAATTTAGACTTAATAACACAAAAAGTCTAAAATATGATATAATAAAACACAAGAAAGCGGTGGAAGTATGAAAAAAATTATAGGAGTATATAGAAAATGTGACTGGGTAACGATGACAGGAACGAGTTTTGCAATACTAGGAATAATAAGTGCATTCAACTATAGAACAACATACGCAATATTTTGCTTAATACTAGCAGCGATATGTGATGCATTTGATGGAGTAGTAGCAAGAAGATTTAGAAGTTTAAAAGAACAAGAAATATATGGAATAGAATTAGACTCTCTAAGTGATGTAATAAGTTTTGGAATACTACCGATGACAATAACTCTAAACATTGCGTACAACAACATAATAACCTATATAATATGTGTTTTCTTTTGTGTATGTGGGGTAATAAGACTAGCATACTTCAACATGCTAACAACGACGAAAAAGAAAATAAAAAACGAATTCATAGGAATACCAATAACAGCAAGTGCTATAACAATACCATTAGTATATTTCATAACATTTTTAACAACAAAAAAATATAACTACATAATATTTCCTGCAGTATTACTAATAATGGGAATACTATACATAACACCAATAAAACTAAAAAAACCAACATCTAGAGAAAAAGCGATACTATCAGTACTTGGAGTCTTAGCGATAATAATATGCTTAATAAAACTATACATATTCTAAAAAAGCAATACAAAATAACAAAAATGTAACTTAAAGTTGATTGAAAACAATATAATAAACATAGTATAATAAGACAATAAGGAAGTAAAGAAAAATGAAAAATAAAATAATCAAAAATCTACCCTACATAATCATAACAATAACTGACATAATAATATGTTTAATATATTACATAAAAAAAGTATTAAAAGACGTAAACTTCTATGAACTAATATATTACTTCAC
>JAAVYQ010000067.1 GCA_022791215.1 Bacilli bacterium
ATAGTCTTAATAGTAAAACTAAGTAGCTTATTGAAACTTAATAAATACTTAACAGATAATACAATAATACATTTCTTACTAGTTTTAATCCTAACATTATCATTTAGTTTTATATTTGAATATTTATTAGAAAAAGCACCAAAGAAGAAGTTAAATGTTAAAAGTAAAAAAGGTAAAAATAAAAAATAGATATAGAGGTGAAAGTAATGGAAAAATTAGAAAAAAGAGAATTAGTATCATTTGATGGAGCATGTCCATATAAATGTAAACATTGTTATACTTTCGGTTTAAATGAAGAAAACAAAAATCTTAGTATTGACGATATAGTAGAAAGTCTAAAAGAAAAAGAATTTGATGTAATATATGTATCACACAATAAAGAGAACTTCATTAATCCCAAAGAAGGAATAAATTTATGTAGAAAATTATTTGAAACATACAACAAAGATATTTTGGCAATCACTAGAAATGTTTTTAATGATGATGAATTAAATGATTTTTCAAAATTAAATGAAGAAATGAAATCTAAAGGAAAACTCCTATGTCTTGCTGTTTCTATACCAGCTTTAGACTCGATAGAAATTACTGAAGGTATAGGAATAATCCCATCACCAGAGGAAAGAATAAATTTCTTAAAAAGAGCAAAAGAAAAAGACATAAAAACAATTTTAGTAATAAGACCTTTATATCCAAACAAAATAATTCCTATAAAAGAGCCTTTAAAAATAATAGAGAAGTGTTCAGGTTTTATAGACTGTGTGCTATCAAGCGGCTTAGCTGTAAACGATTTTATTTTAAAACAATTAGGATTAACTTGGGACGATTTTAACTATCTTGATGGAGATAATTCTAAATTTTTACTAGGTGCTATAGATAACATGAAATATATTGATGTACAAGAAGAATTAAAACAACTTAAAGATAAATGTAAAGAGTTAAATATTAGCATATTTAATCATAGCATGGAAGCACTACAATTTTTCAGTCATAGCATGGATGCCTTAAACTATTTAAAAGAAATTGATATTGATAACAGGAAAGAAGACTTTAGTTTTGAATAATAAAGTCTTTTATTTTGAAAAAAATATTGACAAACAAGTGTATGTAAAATATAATTGTAATATAAAGACGAGAGGAAGTGAAAGTATGAAAATGTTATATGTTGATTTTGATGGAGTAGTACTAGATACTATACCTATATTGTATGAAATAGCACAAAAAGAAGGATATGATGTTAATGATGCAGAATTCTATAAGAATTTCAATTACAAAGAAATACTAAAAGATAAATATATAATAAATGATGGTATCAATTGTATACAAAGAATAATAGAAAGTGAGAAATTTGAAGTAAGCATACTTACACATTGCCATTCAATTAAAGAAGGTTCTGATAAAGTAAAATACATAAGGAAATTCTTCAAAGATATAACAGTCATAATCTGCCCAAAAGATATTTCTAAAACTAAAATGGTACATACAGAAGGAGCGATTCTTATAGATGACTATGCAGGAAATTTAAAAGAATGGGAAACTGCTGGAGGAATACCTATAAAATTTTCTCAAGAACTTAAAGGAAAAGGGTATACAGTTATAGATAAATTAGATAAAATAATAGATATGTTCTAAAGAAGAGGAGAGTGATTAAATGAAAATAGAAGGACTAATACTTGAACCACTTGATAATAATTGTTATATATTAAGTGAAAACAACTGTGCTATTATAATTGATCCTAGTAGTGAAGAAAATAAAATAGAAGAATACTTAACAAAAAATAATTTAACATTAATTAGCATTTTTATAACTCATTATCACTTTGACCATATAGGTGCTTTAGACTACTTTATAAAAAAATATAATGTAAAAGTATATGACTACAAACAAATAGGAAAATTTAAAGAAGGTCCATTTAAATTTCAAGTTATAAGTACAAAAGGGCATTCAAACGATAGTGTATCATTTTACTTTGAAGATTCAAAAGACTTATTCGTTGGAGATTTTATATTTGAAGGCAGTATAGGAAGGATGGATTTAGAAGGCGGAGACGAAGAAGAAATGTCTTATAGTTTAAGAGAAATAAAAAAGTTTCCAACTGAGACAAAAATATTTCCAGGACACGGAAATACTACAACACTATCTCAAGAACTTCTATATAACCCTTACATATGATAGCAAGTGTTTTAATAGAATACAGTGTCAAATGTCTTGACAAAACGTTTGACTATATAGTTCCAAACGAAATAAAAGAAAAAATAAAAATTGGACACAAAGTATTAGTGCCATTTGCAAACCAAACAGTTGAAGGATTTGTAATGGAAATAAAAAAAGAAAAAGATTCAACAATAGAATATAAAGAAATAAAAGAAATAGTAGAAAGTACGTTTTGTCTTAATGAAGAATTAATAAAACTAGGGCAATATATACAAAGTACAACATTATCCACACTAATAAGTGCATATCAAATCATGTTTCCAAAAGCATTAAAAGCTTCAAGTAAAACTAATGTCAATATAAAAACCAAAACATTATGTTATCTAAACACTGAAAAAGACATCAAAGAATATATTGAATCAAACAAAAGAAACAAAAAAGAAATAGAAATAATAAATAGACTAATAGATAAAAGAGAAATAGAAAGAAAAGAAATAAATGGAACTTCATTAAGAAAATTAGTAGACAAAAAAATAGTATTACTAAAAGAAAAAGAAGTAAAAAGAGAAATAGATTACATACAAGAATCCGCTAAAAAAATAGAACTAACAAAAGAACAAGAAGAAACATATAACGAAATAAAAATGAGTGAAAATAAAAACATTTTATTATATGGAATAACAGGTAGTGGAAAAACAGAAATATACATAAAAGTTATAAAAGAAATGATAAAAGATGGAAAAACTGCTATCATGTTAGTACCTGAAATCAGTTTAACACCTCAAATAGTAAGTAGATTCATGAGTGAATTCAACACTAAAGTTGCAGTATTACACAGTGGCTTAAGTGATGGAGAAAGATATGACGAATATAGAAAAATTGTAAACAAAGAAGTAAACATAGTAATAGGAGCTAGAAGTGCCATATTCGCACCTCTAGAAAACATAGGAATAATAATTATTGACGAATGCGGAAGCCAGTCATTCAAACAAGATAGTGACCCTAAATACAATGCGATTGATATTGCGATAATGAGAGGAAAATATCATAATGCGTATGTTATCATGGGAAGTGCTACGCCATTGTTAGAACAATATGCAAGAGGTGAAAAAGGTATATTCAAGTTAATATCACTCACAAAAAGAGTAAGTAACAACATGCCACAAATTAACATCATCAATATGAATGAAGAAGTAAAAAAAAGAAACTTCATTATAAGTAGTGAATTAAAAACAAAAATAAACGAATGCCTAAGCAAAAAAGAACAAGCAATTATCTTATTAAATAGAAGAGGATATTCAACATTTATGAGTTGTTCATCATGTGGATATGTATGGAAATGTCCACATTGTGAAATATCACTGATTTATCATAAAAGTTCTAATAATTTAAGATGCCACTACTGTGGATACTACACGAAGATGACTCAAAAATGTCCTTCATGTAAAGAAGAAGCGATCAAAGACTTAGGAATGGGAACAGAAAAACTAGAACAAATAATGAGTGAAATGTTTCCAACAGCAAAAATAATAAGAATGGATTTAGACACAACGACAAAGAAAGGTTCACACAACAAAATAATAGAAAGTTTTAAAAATCACGAATATGATATCCTTATAGGAACACAAATGATATCAAAAGGATTAAACTTCAAAAATGCCTCATTAGTAGGAGTAATAAATGCCGATTCATCATTGAACATTCCAGACTTTAGAAGTGGAGAAAGAACATTTGAATTACTTATGCAAATTAGTGGACGAGTAGGAAGATATGACTTAAAAGGAGAAGTAATAATACAAACATACAATCCTGAAAACTATTGCTTAGAAAGTATAAAAAAACAAGACTACATAGAATTTTATAAAAAAGAAATGCAAATAAGAAAAGAATTAAAATATCCACCATACTATTACATATGTTCAATAAAAGTAATAAGCCCCGATTATGAAACCTCAAGAAATGAAAGTAACAAAATTAAAAATCATTTATCAAAAAAACTTTCATCAAATTTTATAATATTAGGCCCATCAACAGCAAGTGTATTTAAACTAAAAAATAAATACTATTTTCAAATAATAATAAAATACAAAAAAGAAGAAAACCTATTAAAAGAACTAAAAGAAATAAATAGTATGTATATAACAAACCAACTAAAAATAGACATAAATATAAATCCACTAAACCTTCTATAAAAAACGAATAAAATTTGGTATAATAAACACATAAAGGAGAAGAAAAAATGAAAGAAAAAAAAGTAGTATTCATGGGAACTCCAGAATTTTCCGTTCCAGTATTAAAAGAGTTAATAGAAAAAACAAACGTAAAATTAGTAGTAACACAACCGGACAAAAAAATAGGTAGACATCAAACATTAGAGCCAACTCCGATCAAAAAAGTTGCACTTGAATCAAACATAGAAGTATACCAGCCAACCAAAATAAAAGAAGAATACGAAGCCATACTTAAACACGAACCCGACATAATAATAACCTGTGCATATGGCCAAATAATACCAAAAGAACTCTTAGAATATCCTAAATATGGTGCTATTAATGTACACGCCTCATTACTACCAAAACTTAGAGGAGGAGCGCCATTACATAAATGCATAATAGATGGATATGAAGAAACAGGAATAACAATAATGTATATGGCAGAAGGTATGGACTCAGGAGACATAATAGCGCAAGAAAAAATAAAAATAGAAGATTTAGACAATGTAGGGACAATCCACGATAAATTAAGTTCATTAGGAGCATCTCTACTAACAAAAACATTACCAAGCATATTTGAAGGAACAAACGACAGAATTGCGCAAAATGAAGAAGAAGTAACATATGCATATAACATAACGAGAGAAGAAGAAAAAATAGATTTTAATCGCCCAGCGAAAGATGTGTATAATCAAATAAGAGGACTCTATCCATATCCAATAGCATACACACTACTTGATGATGAAATAATAAAAATAACTGAATCAAAAATAAGTGAAAAGAACACAGGACAAATAGGAGAAATAACTGAAATAACGAAAGAAGGAATCACAGTTAAATGTGCTGAAAAAAGCATAACAATAACAAAAATAAAACCAAGTGGAAAAAAAGAAATGAGTGTATCTGACTTTATAAATGGAAGAAAAAAAGAAGAATTAATAGGGAGAAGTTTTAAATGAACGAAAATAAAGAAGAAAGTCAAAACTTAATAAAAAAAATTGCTATATATGGCAGCATATTTATAGTGGCAATATTCATAATAATATTTAACCAAGTATTTGATGAAAAAAATCTAAAACCAAATAACGAAAACCAAAATCAAACACCAACAAAAATTGAAGAAAATGAAACATTAAAAAAATTATCAGAAATTAATGATAAATTCTATAGTATGAATATACATTTAACACTCGATGACGATGCAATAACATTACAATATCAAAAAGTAGATATAATAGAAGTTGGAACAAAAAAATATCACAAAGAAAAAATAGACTACGTAAAAACTAAAGAAGCATACTATATAATGAAAGACAACAATTATATAAAAACAGAAAACTTTAATAATTTTGATTTTGATAAAACATTTATAGAACTTACTAATATCAAGAAATTATTAGAATATGAAGGAGAATATGAAGAAAGCAAAAATGGAATAAATACAACAAAAAAATATACATATTCATTAAAAGATGCCATAAAAATATATAATGACTACAACAATACAAGCCTAATAATGACAGGAAAAGGAGAATTAGAAGTAATCGCACATAACAAAGAAGAAAACTTGGAATACATAGAAATAGACATAACAGATTTATATAACTTTATAGAAAAAAGAGATTTAAGCGAAGTAAAATATAAAATAGAAATACAAGCCGAAAAAGAAGAAGATCCAAGTTGGATACTAGAAAAACTATCATAAAAACAAAATCTACTTTTGTCGTATTGAATGAAAAAACAACAAAAATAAATTATACTAACAACAGGTGAGAAAAATGAATGAAACAATCGACAAAAAATTTAACGAATTAATTGATGAACTAACAATAAAAATTCTTGAAACAAAAATAAATTTTAAAAACTAAAATTTATTGAAATAGAGTTATGAAATAAAAACATAACTTTTTATTTTGTACTTTAAAATAAAATATAAAAACACTTGAACAAAAAACTTCTTACATGCTATAATTTTTATAAAATAAAGAGGGATAAAATGATAAAAGACATAATAATATTAATAATAGGATTTATAATACTTATAAAAGGTGCAGACATATTTGTAAGTGGATCGAGTGGACTAGCAAGTAATTTTAAAATGCCAAAAATGCTAATAGGACTAACAATAGTAGCATTCGGAACATCCTCACCAGAATTTGCAGTTAGTGTAAGTTCACTAATAATGGGAAACAAAGACATGGTATTAGGAAATGTAATAGGAAGTAACATATTAAACGTACTATTAATACTTGGAGTTGCCTCATTAGTTCATCCATTAACCGTAAAAGATAACACAGTAAAAAAAGAATTACCAATAACAATACTATTTACCACGCTATTCTCAGTATTGCTAACAGACCATTTATTTGATAAAACATTGACAAACACATTTACACGAAGTGACGGAATAGTATTGACACTATTCTTTCTAATATTTATATATTACCTAATCAACATGATGAAAAAAACTAAAAAAGAAGCAAAAACGGAAGAAAAAATGCCGATAATAAAATCAATAACATATACGATACTTGGAATAATTGCAATAATATTTGGAAGTAAATTTGTTGTAAACGGATCATCAAACATCGCAGCAACACTAGGGGTAACAGAACGAATAATATCATTAACAATAATAGCATTAGGGACATCATTACCAGAATTAGTAACCAGTGTAGTAGCGACTAAAAAAGGAGAATATGACATAGCGATAGGAAATGTAGTAGGAAGCAATATATTTAACATAGGAATAGTAATTGGAATACCAGTCGCTCTTATAGGAAGCATAGGAAACATAACTGTAGATTTTGTAGATTTAATAATGATGATAGGCTCATCTGTACTATTATTCATGTTTGCATTCAAAGATTATAAAATATCAAAAAAAGAAGGAGCAGTCTTTTTACTATTATTTACACTATACTACACATATATAATATTTGGATAACATAAAAATTTCATAATCAAAATGCGTGTTATATTTGACAAAAAAAGTCTAACATTGTACAATTATAATGGAAAAGGGGCATTAATATGATAGAGGAGAGAATAAAATTAACTAGAAATGATATTCTAGAAAAACAATTTAAAATCGATGCTAGAGGATATAGGCCTCAAGAAGTCGATAAGTTTTTAGACGTCATAATAAATGACTATGCCGAATTCGATAATTTGCTAGGACAATACGAAAATGAAATGAGAAAAATCTTACAAGAAAACAATAGACTAAAAGAAGAGATAAGAAAATTAAAGTCAACACTAAGTGTAGCAGAAACAAACAAAGGAGTAACAAACGTAGATATACTTAGAAGGCTTGGAGAACTAGAAAAAATAGTATACGGTGAAGAAAATTAAATATCTTAGGTAAACGCTGCATATAATTATGTAGAGGAAAGTCCATACTCGCATAGTCTGAGATGACTATAGTGTTTCGTGCTAAGGGAAAAAATAACCTTAGGTAGCTAATGCTAACGGCTCTGAAAAAGTCAAGACCTGACTTGAATAGGTATAAAAGTGCCATAGTGACGATGTCTTTTAGGAATAAAAGAAGTGGAACGAGGTAAACCCCACGAGCGAGAAACCCAAATTTGGTAGGGGAGTCTTCACAAAAGAATTAAATGGAGTGAAGGAGTTTTAAAACTAGATAAATGTTTACCGCCCGTAAGGGTACAGAAAATGGCTTATTAGATATTTATTTTAAAAAAGGAGAAACCTATGAAAGAAATAGGAATAATATTTAAGGAAAAAAGAGAAGAAATTGGTATAAAAGCAGAAGAAGCAGCAAAAGACATGGAAATAACAATGCCACAACTAGAAAACTTAGAAGATGGAAACGTTAATGCTTTTAAAGATATATTTTTTTTAAAAGACTTAGTAAGAAAATATGCGATATATCTAAATGTAGATGAAGAAAACATAATGGAAGAATTTAATGACTTTGTCTTCGACTTCACATCTAAAATACCTGTTTCCGAAATAGAACAAAAAGTTAAAGAAATAGAAAAACTAAATGAAATAGAGACAAGAAAAAAAATATCATCACCATACACAAGGAAAAGAGTTCAAAAAGCGAGATTAAAACCAATATATTTTATAAGTATATTTATAGTAATCTTAGTTTGTATAACATTCATAATAGTAAATGTAGTTTTAAATAAATTAAAAGAAGAAAATCCAAAAGAAATAGGAAGTGAATATATCTATGAATTTACCAAATAAAATTACAATATCAAGAATAATACTATCACTAATTGTTATAATCTTACTAATATTTCCACTTGAAAAAATAGGAATAAACTTTCCTACAATAGTTGTAAATGGAAGCATACAAGTTGAAGTAAAATACTTAATATGTGGACTACTATTCTTTCTAGCATCAGTAACAGATAGCTTAGATGGACATATAGCTAGAAAATACAATATGGTAACTGACTTTGGAAAAGTAATGGATGCCATAGCAGACAAAATTTTAGTAAATGGAGTATTAATTGTAATGGCGTGTACAGGGCGTTGTCATATGATAATACCTGTAATAATAATATCAAGAGACACAATTGTAGACTCAATAAAAATGATAGTAGGGAATAAAGTTGGAGCTGTAGGTGCTAGCAAAGCAGGAAAACTAAAAACAGCATGTATGATGTGCGGAATAACACTAATGCTATTCTATAACTTACCATTTGAATTAAAAGGAATAAGAGTAGCAGACTTTTTAATTATGGCAGCCACAGTACTATCAGTATTCAGTGGAGTTGAATATTATGTTAAAAATAAAAAGTTTCTATTAGACTAAAGATAAAAGCAATGATAAGTAAAGTCATTGCTTTTTTATCTTATAAGAAAGTTCATCATCAAAAAAATACATAAATAATCGTTTGTGTATATAAAAACAGACATATAAAAACTATATGTCTATTTAACAAAAAATAATAATTAATTAGTTTTCCTTATATTCGTAGAC
>JAAVYQ010000007.1 GCA_022791215.1 Bacilli bacterium
ACCTCTTCATACATATATGATAACAATAACAAAGAGATATCTAGAATAGAAGGAAAATATGAAAAAATCACTATAGATAAAAATAAAATATATGCAATAAACGATCAAGAAGTAAAAATATACGAAACAAATGGGACACTCACAAAAACAGTAGCATTAGATAAAATAAACATAAAAGAAGTAATACAAAACTACATAATTGCTGTAGACGCAGAAGAACTTAAAATCATAAATATGGACAATGGAAATAAAATAGAATTATTAAAAAACATAGACAATAATATAGTAATAACAAAAGTAGAAAAAAACGAAAAAACGAAAGAAATAAAAATACTTTTAAGTGAGCATAATAACGAAACAATTCTAAAAAAATACGAAATAACATATAATGTTGAAACGAAAAAAGTAGAAACAAAAAACATTAATTAGTACCAAAATGTGTACTACGACTAAAAACTCCTTGAACAATAGGAGTTTTTGTGTTAAAATACGTTCTAGAGTTATATATTTTAATATATAGCTAATTAGTGGGAGAGAATTGGATTATCATTATAACCACTCGCTAAAAACATACTAATAAAATTTTATAGGAGGTGTTTTTTGTGGCAAAGAAAGTTACTAAAATAGTAAGTATCCAAATTCCTGCAGGAAAAGCAACACCAGCTCCACCAGTAGGAACAATATTTGGACCTTTAGGAATCAACTTACAAGAATTTTGTACAAGATACAACGATGCAACTAGAGACAAGATGGGAGACATAATCCCATGTGAAGTATCAGTATATGAAGATAGAAGTTTTGATTTCATATTAAAGACTCCACCAACTCCATCACTTTTACTAAAAGCTGCTGGAATAACTAAAGGTGGTGTTAAAGGCGCTAACGACGTAGTAGCATCTATAACTAAAGACCAATTAAAAACAATTGCAGAAACTAAATTACCTGACTTAAATACAGATGACCTAGAAGCAGCAATGAGACAAGTAGCAGGAACAGCAAGAAATATGGGAATAGCAGTTAAAGGTCTAAACGATGCAGAACTTGCTGAACAAGGTCAAGAGGCACAACAAGCTGAAGCCGAAGCAGCAAAATTAGATGCAGAACTTAGTGAAATGGAAGCTGAGGCTAAAACAATGGCTGATGCAGACATGCCTGAAGTAGAAACTACAGAACAAAATAACAAAGAAACAGAAGAATAAAAAAATAAAAATAAATGCGAGTAATTAATCCAAATACCACATAAAGGAGGGAAAAGTATGAAACGTCATGGACGTGCTTATGTGGAAGCTTCAAAAAGTGTAGACAAGACAAAAGCTTATACACCAAGTGAAGCGATCGAACTAGTAAAATCTCTTTCAAAAAGAAAATTTGATGAAACAGTAGAAGTTGCATTCAACCTAAACGTAAATGCGACAAAATCTGACCAACAAGTAAGAAGTTCCTTTACTCTTCCTCATGGAACAGGAAAAACTAAAAGAATATTAGTAGTTACAAAAACTATGACAGAAGAAGCAAAAAAAGCTGGAGCTGACTACGTTGGAGCAGAAGAAATCATAGAAAAAATACAAAAAGAGAACTGGTTTGATTTTGATGTAATAGTAGCGACACCTGAAATGATGGTAGCGCTAGGAAAAATAGGTAAAGTATTAGGACCAAAAGGACTTATGCCAAACCCTAAAAGTGGAACTGTTACAACAAACGTAGCAACTGCGATAGAGAACATAAAAAAAGGTATGGTAGAATATAGAACTGACAGTTATGGTAACATACATGCTATCGTAGGAAAAGTTTCATTCGATAACAAAAAATTAGAAGAAAACCTAATAGCATTTGTTAACGAAGTAATCAAAAATAAGCCAAGTGGTGTTAAAGGGACATTTGTAAAAAATATAACAATATCAAGTACAATGGGACCTGGAGTAAAATTAGACTTAACATCATTTAACTAAACTATTTACAAAACGAAAAAAATGTAGTAAAATACATTCTATCAGTTGGCCGTAGACAGTAGGTAACAAGTAAATCCTACCGAGGAAAATTTCATTTTAAGTTTTCCTTGTACGGAAAACTTTATTTATTAACTAAAAAGGAGGAAAAACATGGCAAGTGAAAAAAATCTAAACCTTAAAAGAAGTGTAGTTAGTGAAATCGAAACAAAACTAGACAAATCAAAAACACTATTACTTGTTGAATATAGAGGAATGAGCGTATCTGAATTATCAGGATTAAGACATGACTTGAAAAAAACTGGTAGTGATTTGAAGGTTTACAAAAATAGATTAGCTAAATTAGCACTTAAAAATAAGGGAATATCACTTGACGAGTTCATGACTGGCCCAAATGCGTACATATTTAGTGAAGACATCATAGAACCTATAAAAATAGTAAGTGAAGTATCTAAAAAGAACGAAAATCTTTCTATAAAAGCAGGTTACATAGATGGAAGTTTTGCATCAAAAGAAACAATAAATGAATATGCAAGCATACCAAGTTACGAAGGACTACTTACAATGTTTGCTGGTGGTCTAATTGAACACGTTAAGAACGTAAGTATCGCATTAAACTTATATGCCGAAAAATTAGAAAAGGGAGGAAATGAATAATGGCAAAAATAGAAAATAAAGATATAATCGAAGCAATAAAAGAAAAAACTATACTTGAAGTAAAAGAATTAGTTGATATGATGAAAGAGGAATTTGGAGTAGATCCAAGTGCAGTTGCAGTAGCAGC
>JAAVYQ010000068.1 GCA_022791215.1 Bacilli bacterium
GTGGAGAAAGTAGGTAACGAAGTCTAAGAAGCAGGAAACCAAACTTGTGAGAGTTTGGAGGTGAATTAATACGTAAGTTTTAATTTACTTTTGTTCTAGTAAAAATATGCAACAAAAAAATCTTTTTAATATTTTGTTAAAAAGTAGTTGACATTTTTATATGTTTTTAATATAATGTTAATAACAGGTGAGACAAACCTGAAAATTTATAAAATTTGATATTAACAATTTGTTATTAAGAAAGGAGAAAAACTATGGAAATCAACTAATATTATAAAAGCATATTACCAACAAAAAGAGCAAAAGAATATTGATGTAAACATAATAACAAGAAAAGAACTAATTGGTTTTTACGGAACACTAAGTAGTATCACGACAATAACAATATCATATGATACTAACTTACTAGGAAGAAATACCAAAGTATCAGAAATGATCAATAAAGAGCAAATAATTAATATTTTTAAAGAACTATTAGAAACAGAAGGATACAGACTAGAAGACTTAGAATTTGACGAAGGAATATCAACTAGAACAGTAGGATACAGACTAGAAGACTTAGAATTTGACGAAGGAATATCAACTAGAACAGTAGGATACTTCATGAATAAACATCAAGAACAGACAGCATACTTCAAAGGCATAAAAATAAAAGCAAGCAAAGAAAAAACATTAAGTAAAAAACTAAACTAATTTTTTTAAAAAGTGTTATTAACAAAAAGATAATAACAAATAAGGAGGAGATAAAATGAAAGAATTAGAAAAAATAAGAGAACTACTAATAGTAGTAGACATGGTGAACGGATTTGTGAAAAAAGGAGCATTAGCAGACCCATACATACAACACATAATCGAACCAATAAAAAGGACAATAGAAGAATTCCAAGCATCACCTGAAAAAGATGTATTCTTCATAAGAGATGCTCACCAACTTGGATGTGCAGAATTTAGAAAATTTCCAGAACACTGCATAGATGGAACATGGGA
Organism: Bacilli bacterium; assembly: GCA_022791215.1. Taxonomy (GTDB): domain Bacteria; phylum Bacillota_I; class Bacilli_A; order RF39; family UBA660; genus MGBC139354. The sequence goes on from JAAVYQ010000068.1 coordinate 988, forward strand.
AAGTGAAATAATAGACGAACTAGCACTATACAGTAAAAATTCAAGAATATATAAAAAGAATTCGAGAAGTGCATTATTCGCACCTGGATTTATGAGAGACATAGACATAATGAGAAACAACTTACTAACAAGAATAGTAACAGCTGGATGTTGTTCAGACCTATGCGATTTAGACTTAAGCGTACCACTAATGAACTACTTTGACCAAATGAATGATGATATAGAAATAGTTGTACCACAAGATTCAATCGAAACATACGATGCACCTTGGCATAACAGAGACGAATACAACGAAATAGCATACAAAATTATGAAACAAGAAGGAATAAAACTAGTAAAAACAATAGGAGGAAATAAATAATGAAAAAAAGAGATAATTTAACATTGGTATCAGACCAATATGAATATACAATGTCACAAGTATACTTAGACAATGAAATGCAAGATACAAAAGTAGTATTTGATGTATTTTATAGAGTAAATCCACTAAACAGTGGCTACAGCATAGCAGCAGGACTAGACGAAATAATAGACTACATAAAAAACTTTAAAATAGGAGAAAGCGAAAAAGAATTCTTAAGAAAACTAGGTTTCAAAGAAAACATGCTTAACTACTTAAAAAACATGAAATTTACAGGAGACATATGGGCAATACCTGATGGAACGATGATATTTCCAAACGAGCCAATCATAACAGTAAGGGCAAATGCGATAGAAGCACAAGTGATAGAAACAGCATTACTCGCAGCATTCAACCATGCAAGCTTAATAACAACAGCAACAAAAAGAATAGTAAACGAAGCAGGACCTCGTGCTGTAATGGAATTTGGAGCAAGAAGATCTAGTGGAATATATGCTTCAGTTGACAGTAGTAAATACGGATACCTAGGTGGATGTGCAGGAACATCAAACCTACAAACAGGATACGAAGAAGACTGCAAAACATTAGGAACAATGGCGCACTCATTCATAGAAATGTTCGACAGTGAATACGAAGCATTCCTAGCATACGCAAAGTCTTATCCAAACGACTCAGTATTCCTAATAGACACATATGACACATTAAGAAGTGGATTACCAAATGCGATAAAAGTAATGCAAGAATACCTAATACCAAACGGATACAAACCAGGAGGAATAAGAATAGACAGTGGAGACCTAGCATACCTAACAAAAGAAGCAAGAAAAATACTAGACAGTGAAGGACTACAAGATGTAAAAATTTGTGTATCAAACGGATTAAAAGCAGAAACAATAAGAGACTTATTACAACAAGGAGCATGCATAGATAGTTTTGGAGTTGGAGACAACATTGCTTCACCTATGGCATTAATGGGAGGAGTATACAAACTAGTATGTGTCATAAAAAACGGAAAACAAATACCTAAAATCAAAATCAGTGAAGACCCAATAAAAACAATTAACCCAGGATTTAAAACACCATACAGATTCTATGATAAAAATACTGGAAAAGCAATCGGAGATGTAATAACACTACAAAGCGAAATAGTAGACACAAATGGGTACACACTAATAGATCCAATCCATCCAGAAAGGCAAAAAGAAATAAAAAATTACACAGTAAGAAAACTACAAGTACCAATATTTGAAGGAGGAGAATTAGTATATGAGAACCCTTCACTAAAAGATAGAAGAGACTATTGTATCAGTGAATTTGAAACACTTTACCCAGAAATAACAAGACTAATGAACCCTGACAAATACATAGTAGACTTATCAGAAGAATTACTAGAACTAAAAACAAGCATGATAAAAGAAAAAAGAGAAGCAATAAGAGCATTAAAAAGATAAAAAAGAAGGAGAAAAAAACAATGAGAAAAGAAAAATTAGAAGAATTACACGACTTATTAGAAAGTTTAAAAGTAACAAAACTACAAAAATTAAACACCGATCCAAAATTTCTAAGTACAGAAGTATATAATTGTACACTAAAAAATGGAATGGAAATAACAAGAGAAAAAATACTTAAAAACAAAGAAAAAGGAAACTCATCAGTAATACTTCCTGTAACACCAAAAGGAGACGTAATACTAACAGTAGAACCGAAAGTATTTACAGAAAGAACGGTAGGAATCTCAGTCCCAGCAGGGTACTTAAACGAAGGAGAATACCCACTTCATGCTGCTAAAAGAGAATTAATGGAAGAAACAGGGTATGAAGCAAAAGACATATATGAATTAGGAAGTTTCTATCAAGACACAGGAATATCTGCAGCAAAAATAGAATACTTCCTAGGCTTAAACGCCGTTAAAGTTGGAAAAACCCACTTTGACAAAGGAGAAATAGTAAGCACATTTGAATGTACATATGAAGAAGCATTAAACCTAATAGAAATGGGATACATAGAAGATATAAATGCAATAGTAGCATTAGAAAGATCGAAAAAATACTTAAGGAGTTTAATATAGAAATGGAAATAATAAAAACTCACACTGGTAAAATATATGTAGACAAAGAACTACAACTAGAATTTCTAACAGTAGGAGACTATGGAAAAGAAAACAACATAAAAGCAGACTTTTTAGGACTATCTAAAGAAATCAATGGAGTAGAAAACAAAAAAGTCGATTTAAGTGAAAAATGGGTAGCCACTATCAGTACACAAAAAGGATGTCCTATGAAATGTAGTTTTTGTGACTGCCCTACATATGGCTTCTTTGGAAATGCAACTAGAGAAGAATTAACCTATCAAATAGCAACAATACTAAAACATGAAGAAATTAAAAAGACAAAAAGATTTAATGTACATTTTGCTAGAATGGGAGAACCAACTTTCAATAAAGAAGTATTAGATTTTGCGATGTATGACTTAAGAAACCTAGTAAACAAATACATAGAAGCAGAAACAATACATCCAGTAATATCAACCATGTTACCTTAAAAACAATAAAAATTTAGAAGAATTTATACAAAAATGGGTTTACATAAAAAATGAAATATATAATGGAGAAGCAGGATTACAATTTAGTATAAATTCAACAAACGAAGAACAAAGAAACTAACAATTTAATAATTTAAGTCTAAACTTAGAACAAATAAGTGAACTAAGTAAAAAATTACCATATCCAAAAGGAAGAAAATACACCTTAAACTTTGCAGTAACAATAGACACAATAATAGATGCGAAAGAATTAAATAGATTATTTGACAAAAACAAATTTATTGTAAAACTAACACCAATACACGAAACACACCAAGCCATAGAAAATGGATATAATGTTACAACATCATATGAAGAATATGACGTATATCGACAATTTGAAGAACCATTAATAAAAGAAGGATGGGACGTTATAGTATTTGTTCCAAGTAAAGAAGAAGACAAAGATAGAATTACATGTGGAAATGCATTAATATCAAGAAATTTAGAAATTGAAAAAGAAAGTGTTAAAACTTTAACAAAAAAATGTTAAAATAAAGAAGAAAGAAGGAATTAAAAAATGAAATTTGATGCAAAAAAAGAGACTGAAAAAGTCATAGAATTTATAAGAAACTATTACAAAGAAAATAATTTAGGAGGAGTAATCCTAGGAATAAGTGGAGGAAAAGACAGTGGAGTAGTCGCAGGATTATTTGTAGAAGCACTAGGAAAAGAAAACGTAATAGGCGTAACATTACCATGCCATTCCAATCCAGAAGATGCCACTGACGCAAAATTAGTAAGTGACTACTATGGATTTGAATTAATAAACTTTGACATCACAAACGCATTTGACAGTTTTAAAAACGAACTAACAAAACTTGGAGAATTTAAAGAAGAAGAAACAAAAAACAGTGACATCAACCTAAAACCTAGACTAAGAATGTCATCACTATACTACTTAGCAGCATTATACTCAGCAGTAAGAGGAAAAACATATCTTGTCGCAGGAACATCAAACAAATGTGAACTATACGTAGGATACTTTACAAAAGGAGGAGACTCAGTACATGACATCTCACCAATCGCTGACTTTACAGTAGATGAAGTAATCGCAATCGGAGAAGAATTAAAAGTTCCTGAAAAAGTATTATACAAAAAACCAAATGATGGATTATCAAACCAAACTGACGAAGACAAACTAGGAGTAAAATATAAAGACATTGCTTCATACATGGAAGACGAAAATAGTGTTGATGGAGACACTGCAGCAAAAATAGAAAAACTACACAAAGCCAACCAACACAAATTCAACATACCAACTTACAAAAATAGGTGACAAAAATGAGAGTTGGAGTA
>JAAVYQ010000008.1 GCA_022791215.1 Bacilli bacterium
GTTAAAAGCGAAACATATGAAAGTTACATGACAAGACAATTAAGAAATAGATCTTAATTGTTTTTATTTTAATTAAGTTCGCGTTGACATACACAAAAATGTTTGCTATCATAATCTTGCATAAAAAGTTTTAAATTTAAGGAAATTTTAATTATTTAAAATAACATAAGGAGTAAAAGATGAAAACAAAAGAAGAAAGTATAAACTATGTAAAATGTAAAGAAATAGTAAAAACATTAAATGAATACTATAAAGAAGAAACGAACTTAGCAAATATAGAATTTCCTAAAAATATTAAAACTAATTCTCACGAATACTACTTATATATATTTTACTCTTGTCTATTAAATTATGGAATGAGATCAAAAACATATAATCAAAATCTAAATAATGCTTACGAAAAAGAACCCAAACTATTTTGCCCAAGTTATATAACTAGTTTAAAAGAAAGCGAGTTAAAAAAATTAATAATAAACAATATACACCCAAGATACCCAAGTGTTGCTACAAAAAAATGGATGGAATTATCAAAACAATTAATACAATATCAAGACTTACCTAACTATCTAAAAAACATAAAAAGCATCAACGAATTAAATAAAATTAAAATAAAAATAAAAGGCTATGGCCAAAAAACAGGAAACTTGCTAATAAGAATGATAAAAGATACCAACATATGTGATTTTAAAGAAAACATAGAAGCAATACCAATAGATAGACATGATATAGAAATAAGTTACTTAACAGGAGTAATAGACAAAAGTAAACTAACAGACAAAGAAATAGATAACTTATGTAAAAGCTAGCAATGAACTTAACATTAGTCCTAGTAACATAGATAAATATCTATTGGAATTAGGAAGCACGTTATGTAACAAGAAAAAATGTAATATATGTCCAATAAATAAGTATTGCAAAAATGAACAAAATAGAAATAAGGAAGTGTAAAAATGGATAAAATAATAATAAAAGGAGCAAGAGAAAACAACTTAAAAAATATAGATATAGAATTGCCAAAAAATAAACTTATAGTAATGACAGGAGTAAGTGGATCAGGAAAAAGTAGTCTAGCATTTGACACAATATATGCAGAAGGGCAAAGAAGATATGTAGAGTCCCTTAGTGCTTATGCGAGACAATTTTTAGGAGGATCTGAAAAACCGGATGTAGACTCGATCGATGGACTATCACCAAGCATATCAATAGACCAAAAAACAACAAACAAAAATCCAAGAAGTACAGTAGGAACAGTAACAGAAATATATGATTACCTAAGACTATTATATGCAAGAATTGGTGTACCTTTCTGTCCAAAACACAAACATCCAATAAAAAGTCAATCAATAGAAGAAATGGTGAACAAAATACTAGAATACCCAGAAGGAACCAAACTAGAAGTATTATCGCCAGTAATAAGAGGAGAAAAAGGAACACATAAAGAACTATTAGACGACTTAAGAAAAGATGGATACTCACGTGTAAGAGTAGATGGAGAAATAAGAAATCTATCTGAAGAAATAACACTAGAAAAAAATATCAAAAACACTATAGAAGTAGTAATAGACAGAATTGTAGTAAACGAAAAATCTAGAAGTAGACTATTTGAAGCGATAGAACTAAGTACAAAACTAGCAAGTGGAAAAGTAATAATAAACATAATAGGTGACAAAGAAATACTCATGAGTGAAAACTATGCATGTCCAGACTGTGACTATAGCATATCAGAATTAGAACCTAGAATGTTCTCGTTTAATTCACCATACGGAGCATGTCCAACATGTAAAGGACTAGGTGTCAAAATGAGTATAGACGTAGACTTACTAATACCTGACAAAACAAAAAGTATACTAGAAGGAGCAGTCGCATCATTTCAAAGTGGAGAAACAATACAAATAGCATACAGAAAACTAGCAATAGTCGCAGAACACTACAACATAGACTTAAACAAACCGATAAAAGATTACACAAAATTTGAATTCGACACTATATTCTATGGATCAAAAGACAAAATAGACTTCAAAGTAGAAACGAGAACAGGAAGTGTGCTAAAAAGTTATGATTACTTTGAAGGAATAATAACAAACCTAGAAAGAAGATACATGGAAACAAACTCACCAAGCATAAGAGAATGGATAGAAACATACATGACAGAATTACCATGTGACACATGTAAAGGAGCGAGACTATCTGAACCAATACTAAACGTATTCATAAACAAAAAAAATATAAACGAAATAACTGACATGTCAATAAGAGAATTAGTACCATTCTTTGAAAAACTAAAACTAACAAAACAAGAAGAAGAAATATCATTTTTAATACTAAAAGAAATAAAAGAAAGACTAAAATTTTTACACAATGTAGGGTTAGACTATCTTACACTAAGCAGAAGTGCAGGAACACTATCAGGAGGAGAATCACAAAGAATACGATTAGCAACACAAATAGGAAGTAAACTATCAGGAATACTATACGTACTTGACGAACCAAGTATAGGACTACACCAAAGAGATAACGACAAACTAATTGCATCCCTTAAAGAAATGAGAGACTTAGGAAACACACTAATAGTGGTAGAACATGACACTGACACTATGTTAGCGAGCGATTACATAGTAGACATAGGCCCAGTCGCAGGAGAAAATGGAGGATACGTAGTCGCTGCTGGAACGCCTGAAGAAGTAATGAAAAACAAAAAAAGTATAACAGGCCAATACCTAAGTGGAAAACTTAAAATAGAAGTACCAAAAAAAAGAAGAAAAGGAAATGGAAAATTTATAGAAATAAAAGGTGCTAGTGAAAATAACTTAAAAAATGTAAATGTAAAATTTCCTAAAGGCACATTTACATGTGTAACAGGAGTAAGTGGATCAGGGAAAAGTAGTCTAGTAAATGAAATACTATACAAAAAATTAGCAAGTACCATATATCATTCAAAAGACAAACCTGGAAAATTCAAAAGTATGAAAGGAATAGACGACATAGACAAAGTTGTGTACATAAGCCAAGATCCAATAGGAAGAACACCAAGAAGTAATCCTGCCACATATGTTGGACTATTTGATTTAATAAGAGATGTATTCACAGAGACAAAAGAAGCAAAAATAAGAGGATACAACAAAAGTCGTTTCTCATTCAACGTAAAAGGTGGAAGATGTGAAGCATGTAATGGAGATGGAGTAAAAAAAATAGAAATGCATTTCCTACCAGATGTATACGTACCATGTGATGTATGCCATGGAAAAAGATACAATAACGAAACACTTAATATAAAATTCAAAGGTTTAAACATAGCGGACGTATTAAACTTAAGAGTAGACGAAGCCTTAGAAATATTTGAAAGTGTACCTAGAGTAAAAAGAATACTAGACACAATGCACGACGTAGGACTAGGATATGTAAGACTTGGGCAAAATGCAGTAACACTATCTGGAGGAGAAGCAGGGCGTGTAAAACTAGCGAAAGAATTACAAAAAAAACCTACAGGAAAAAGTGTATACATACTTGACGAACCATCTACTGGACTTCACACCGATGACATAAGAAAACTATTAGAAATACTTAACAGAATAGTTGACAATGGAGACACAGTAATAGTAATAGAACACAATCTAGACATAATAAAAGTAGCAGACTACCTAATAGACTTAGGACCTGAAGGCGGAGACTTAGGAGGAGAAATTGTTTGCACAGGAACACCTGAAGAAATAGTAAAAGATGCAAATAGCATTACAGGAAAATATCTAAAAAATGTATTATAAGGAGCAAAAAATGAAAACACAAATAGAAACAAAAAAACTAGAAAGCACAGGATACATAAGAATATTTGAATGTGTAAAAGATAATGGAATAAAACCAATTATGCATTTATTAAAAGAAATAAGAGATTTAAGCAAAAATACAATCATAAACCGTGCAATATTAGATGGAACACACTAAACTTTATCAATAGTTCAAACAAAAGAATACATTAACACTATAAAATATTTAAGACTATACAAATCGGATTTAGAAGGATTATCGCTTAATAACGAAAGTATCTTAAAGGCTTTAAAAAAACTAAAAACTGACATTAGCAAATTAGACACATATATAGAAAATGCAAAAAAATTAGAAGAACTAAAAATAGAAAGAATAAAACTATTACTAAGCAGTGAAATATATTCTAGACAATTTATATGCAGAATATATAGAGATAATAGTTTTCCAATAAATATAACACACATAAACAAATATTACACTGATGGCGAAATACTATATCTAACTCCAGAAACCAAAAGTGGAACATACTTGGGGAATCCATCTCAAATAACATTTAAAATAGGTCCACGAGAATTACGAGATGCATCATTTGTAATAAACTGTGAAAATCATGAAAATGGAAATCAAGAGAGAACAATAGAACTAACAAGTTTTGACTTTAATACTGAACTTTTACCAACAGAAGAAAACATAAGAAGTTATAGAATTCCAAATGAATTAACATTACAAAAATAAAAACTATGTAAGATTACTAAAAACAAAGTAACCTTACATTTTTTCTAAAACAAAAAGTAAACTAGACAATAGATATGTTTTATATTTATCCAAATTAGTGTATAATACTAATATAAGAAGGTGAAGAAATGACAAAAATATATAAAAATGGTAGAGAAATAAAAACAATAACAAAAAAAGACTCACTAACAACAATGATACTAGAACTAATTGTCAGTGCACTAACACTAATGTTAGCATCTACGATATTCAAAGGCTTTTACATAGAAAACTTTATGTATGCAATACTAACAGCATTGCTAATAAGTGTATTAAATGCAGTAGTAAGACCATTTTTGATAATGCTAACACTACCACTAACAATACTATCATTTGGACTCTTTTACCCAGTAGTAAACCTAATAATATTAAAACTAGCGAGTGCACTAATGGGGGACTCATTTATAATAAAAGGATGGTTTCTACCATTCTTCATAGCGATATTCATAAGCATAGTCACTGAAACACTAAACACAATAATAATAAAACCGATACGAGAAAGGAGATAAAAAATGAATCCATATGCGATACAATTTCACGGAATAAACATAAAATGGTATAGTATATTTATACTCGCTGGAATAATACTAGCTTGGATATTTGTAAATAACGAAGCGAGAAAATTTGAAATAAAAAAAGACTTTTTACTTAACCTAGTATTTTGGGCAGTAGTATTTGGAATAATAGGAGCGAGAGCTTACTATGTTGCATTTAACTGGGATTACTATAGCACAAACATCAACCAAATTTGGCAAATATGGAATGGAGGACTTGCGATACATGGAGGAATAATTGCAGGAGCGCTAGTAGTAATATTATACTCGAGAAAATATAAAGCATCAGGACTAAGAATGTTAGACATAGCAGCACCTTACCTATTATTAGCGCAAGCAATAGGAAGATGGGGAAACTTTATGAACAGTGAAGCATTCGGACCGATCACTACATTTGAACACCTAAAAAGTTTAAAAATCATTCCAGACTTTGTAATATATGGAATGCACATAGACGGTTTCTATAGAACACCAACATTCTATTATGAATCCTTATGGTGTTTACTAGGAGTAATAGTAATACTAATAATAAGAAGACTCAAATACACACGAATCGGGCAACAAACAGGAGCATACCTAATGTGGTATAGTGTAGGAAGATTTTTCGTAGAAAGTTTAAGAACAGACAGTCTAATGCTAGGATACTTCAAAGCAGCGCAAATAATGAGTATAATCATGTTTGTCGTAGGAATAGTCTTATACTTACTACCAATAAGAAGACCGAGACTAGAAAACCTATACAAAACAGAAGAAAAAATAGAAATAGTAAATTTTTAGAAAAAAGGAGAAATAAAACATGTACGATTGTATAATAGTAGGAATGGGACCAGCAGGGATGAGTGCTGGAATATATGCAAAAAGAAGTGGACTAAAAACGTTAATATTAGAAAAAAAAGCACCAGGAGGACTAATAAACATAACAAATTTAGTAGATAACTACCTAGGATATGACAACATCACCGGGCCAGAACTAGCGATGAAAATGTATGAACACGTAAAAAATAACGAAGTAGAATACAAAATAGAAGAAGTCACAAAAATAAAAAAAGAAGGAGAAACATTCAAAATAGAAACAAACAAAAACAACTATGAAAGTTTAACAGTAATACTAGCTGGAGGAAGACAACCAAGAAAATTAGAATTAGAAGATAAGTTAAAAGACTTAAAAATATCAAGATGTGCCATATGTGACGCACCACTATACAAAGAAAAAGAAGTACTAGTAATCGGCGCAGGAAACTCAGCATTTGAAGAAGGAATATACCTAAGTGAATTTGCGAACAAACTAACTATACTAGCCAGAAGTGAAGTAAAAGCTGATGAAGAAATGGTACAAGACGCAAAAAACAGAAAAAACATAGAAATAATAGAAGGCGAAGAAGTAAAAAGTATAACAAAAGAAGACGAAAAATACATAGTTGAGACTGAAAATCAAACAATAAAAGTAGATGGAATATTTTCATACATAGGATACACACCGATGACCGAATATCTAAGTAACCTAAATATATTAGAAAGCACAGGATATATAGAAGCGAAAGAGACTGAAACAGAAGTATCTGGACTATATGCATGTGGAGACATAATAAAAAAAGAATTATACCAAATAATAACTGCAACATCAGAAGGTGCAATCGCGGCTACAAAAGCAAAAAAATACTTAACAGAAAAAGAAAAATAATATATAATATAAACTTAAGGAAGTGGTTCAAATGCTAGTATATGGAAAAAACGTTGCAAGAGAAATATTAAACAGTGAAATAACAATAAAAAAAATATACTTACTAGAGACATTCAACAATGAAGAAATAAAAAAACTAATACAAAAAAGAAAAATAGAAACAACACAAACAAGCCAAAATGAAATGTCAAAAATGACAACAGAACCACACCAAGGAATAATAATAGAAATAGAAGACTACAAATTTTTAGAATTTGAAACAATAAAAAACGACAAAAATGCAAACTTCATAGTAGTATTAGACCATATAGAAGATCCAAGAAACTTTGGAGCAATAATAAGAACATGTGAATGTGCAGGAGTAGACTACATAATAATACCAAACAAAGGGGCATCTGAAATAACAGCATCAGTAGTAAAAACATCATCAGGTGCTCTAGCAAACATGAAAATAGTACAAGTATCAAATCTAAGAAATGCACTAAACAACTTAAAAAAATTAGAATTTTGGATAATCGGAACAGATGCGAACGGAGAAGACTATAAAAAAATAGACTACAAAGGAAAAACAGCATTAGTAATAGGAAGTGAAGGAAACGGGTTAAAACACATAATAAAAGAAACCTGTGATATAGTAGCAAGCATACCGATAAAAGGAAAAGTCAATAGCCTCAACGCATCAGTAGCCGCGGGCATAATGATATACGAAGTAGTCAAATGGAGGTAACTATGCACGAAAACATGAACGACAACGAACTACTATTTTTAATAAACGAAAACGATGAAATAGCATTTGAAACACTAATAAAAAGATACGAAACGATAATAAACAACGTAATAAACAAATACAAAAACAAAGCCATAAACATTGGACTAGAAGTAAAAGACTTAAGACAAGAAGGATTAGTAGGACTAACAACCGCGGTAAAAACATTTAGTGAAACCAAAGAAGCATCATTTAGAACATATGCTAACATACTTATAGAAAGAACAATACAAGACCTAATAAAATCACATGACAGAATCAAATACCGTTCACTCAACAGTGCAATATCACTAGACACATTTTCAGAAGAAGAACAACAAAGTTTATATGACGTAATAGACAGGAATGAAATCGCACCAGAACTAAAAATGATAGACCTAGAAAATCGAAAAGAAATAGTAAAACTACTAACACCATTTGAACTAAAAGTATACGAACTAAAACTAGATGGAAAAACAAATAAAGAGATGTCATCCATACTAGAAAAAAATCAAAGAAGTATAGAAAACACAGTACAAAGAATAAAAACCAAACTAAAACTAAACGAATAAAAGTGCTAAACCATAAGGGAAGCATTTTTAATTTATAAAAAAATAATGTAAAAAAAGCAGTTCACTAAACGAGTGACTCTTGCTTTATACGACAAAATGTGATAAAATTCATGACATAAAGGTAGTACAAGATTACTATCTTTCTTTTTAATTAGGAAAGAAGTAATAACGAAAGGAGAATATGAAAGAATTCAAAATACTAGACAAAGTCAAATGGTTACTTGACTATGCCGAAACCTATGTATTTACTTCATTTCCAAAAATCCACTTAGCGCTAAAAATAAAATTAGAAGACAACATGTATTCATTAATAGAAAACTGTATCAGGGCAAACCTAAACAAAGGAAACATAAGAAGCAAATACCAAAAAGAAATACTAACCAACATAAGTTTAATCGACTATTACATTGGGAGAATTTTAGACAAAGGAATAATAAAGAAAAAGCGCTTTGACTCATTTATAAATTGTCTAAACGAAGTAAGAAAAATGACATATGGATGGATAAACAATGAAGAGAAAGAAACAACTATATAAAGAAATCCTAGAGACGGAACACATCCTAAAAATGTATAACACGATTAAACGAAACTGTAAAAATAAAAAAGAAGTATACAAATTCTCATTAAACTTAAACCAAAACATACAAGAAATACAACAAAAACTTGAAAACCAAAACTACAACTTTGACAAATATAGAATCTTTATAATAAACGAACCCAAATATAGACTAATAATGAGTGAAAAAATAGAAGACAAAATAGTAAACCACTTAGTAGCAAAATACATATTATTGCCAGCACTAGATCCATCACTAATAGATGCAAATGTCGCAACGAGATACGAAAAAGGAAGTGCACATGCGTTCAAACTATTCCTAAAATACACAAACAGACTATATAGAGAACAAAAAGAAATATACATATTAAAAATTGACATAAGCAAGTACTTTTATAACATAGACCACGACATATGCAAAGAACTAGTAAAAAAGAAAATAAAAGATCCAAATGCACTAAAAATAATAAATGAAATAATAGACACAACGAACTATGCGTACATCAATAACGAAGTAAAAAGACTAGTAAGCAAAGAAAAAAGAAGAGTAGAAAACCTAAACATAGCAGAAAACTCTAAAAACAATAAAAAAGAAACATTGGACTCAATACCGATGTACTATAACAAAAAAGGATTACCAATAGGCAACATGACTAGTCAAATACTAGCAGTATACTATCTAAACGAAGTAGACCATTACATAAAAGAAAAATTAAAATTCAAAAATTACATAAGATACATGGACGACTTAGTAATAATGGACACTGACAAAGAAAGACTAAAAGAAGGATACATAAAAATCAAAGAAGAAATAGAAAAACTAAAATTAAAAACAAACAAAAAAAGCAACATATATAGACTATCAAACGGAGTATCATTCCTAGGATACACATTTAAAAGCAACAAAAAATACACAAAAACATACATAAGATACAACGCCCAAACATCAAAACGAATAAAAAGAAGACTAAAAAACTTAAAAAAATATGACTACGAAAAATATTTAAAAAGTAAAGCCAGTTACAAAGGATACTTAGAAAAATGTAACACGAGACTATACGAAAAAATGATAGAAATATAAGAAAGAGGAAAAAAGAAATGACAAAAGAAAGTTTATACAAAATTGCAAAAATGCAAAACGAAGAAAAAGTAGTACTAGTAAAATGTGGAAACTTTTACAAAACATTTGAAAATGATGCGATACTACTATGGGGGCTATTTGGCTATCAAGTAAAAGATGGAAGAATAGCATTTCCACTAACAGTATTTGCGAATGTAGTAAGCAAACTCACAAGACTTGGAATGAGTGTAGTAGTAGCAAACAACGAAAACGACATAAAATACTACACATCAACAGGAGAGAACACATACAAAGACTACAAAACAAGTGCCATAACAAACTATGAAACAGATGGAAAACTAAACGAAATAAAATCATTAGTAGAAGACAAAGTAAAAACAAGCTTCGTAAACTACGATAAACTTATGGAATTTTTAAATACACTTTGACTAAAACTATAAACGCATAGTATAATAGACCTAGGTGGTAATAAAATGAACTTTAAGTATTTTGAATACGTAGAAAACGAAGAAATAAATTTTGGAGCTGGAGTAGGAGACTTCATAACAATACTAGGAGAAAAAAATCAAGAAATAATAGACAACCTAATGTATAAAACGCCAAATGAGAACATCACAATAAACTATGCAAAAATAAACAATAAAACAATAGACAAATTAAGAAAACTAGTCGCGTTTTCGACTTTTTCTATGCTTGAAACATACTTAGCAGAAACAGTAAAAGACGAGTTAGCATACAGTTTAGAAAGTCTAGCCATTCCAAAACACGAAATGATGGAACGAATAGAAAGCATATCGATAATAATGGGACTAACAAGATTACTAGAAAAAAGTCCAAAAAGTCTAAGTGACTCAGCCAAAGTAAAACTATCAATCGCATGCTGCCTAATAGCAAAACCAAGAATCCTAGTAATAGACAATATGTTGTCATTACTTGACGAAAATGACAAAGAGAAAGTTTACAAAGCATTAAAACAATACACAAAAAACAATGGCATAATATTAAACTTTACAACTGAAATAGAAGAAACATTACTAGGAACAGACATAATAATATTAGACAAAACCAAAATACTATTAAGTGGAAAAACAATGAGTGTACTAAACGAAGAGAAATTAATGAAAAGGCTAGGATATAACTTACCATTCATAATACAACTAAACAAATATCTAAAAGATTACGAACTAATAAGAAATTACAATCTATCATACGAAAGCTTGGTGAACTCAATATGGATATAAGTTTTAACAATGTAACATACAAAGAAAATCGAGGAACACCGTTAGAAATGACATACCTAAAAAACTTTTCATGCAAAATAAACAAAAGTGAAATAACGACACTACTAGGAGACTCACTAAGTGGAATAAAAGTAATAGGAAACCTAATAAATGCAGTAGACTTTCCGTATATAGGAACGATAAAAATAGGAAAATACATAAACGATGGAAAGAAAATAAAAAATGTAAATGCACTGAGAATGAACATAGGACATGTAAAAATGAATCCTGACGAAATGTTATTTAACAAAACAGTAAAACAAGAATTAACATTCGGGCTAACATACTTTAAGTACAAACTAAACAAAAAAGACATAAGATGCACAGAAGCATTAAAACTAGTTAACTTAGGAGAAGAATATTTAGACAAAAAAATAAATACGTTAACACTAACAGAAAAAAAGAAAATATCATTAGCATCGATACTAATATTCAATCCAAAAGTAATAATATTAGAAGAGCCAACGATAGGAATAAGTACAAAAGACAAAGAAGAACTAAAAAAATTAATAAAAACACTAAAAGAAAAATACAAAAAAACAATAATAATACTAACAAAAGACACTGACTTTGCTTACAAAATAGCAGAACGAGTGCACATACTATACAAAGGAACACTAGTATCAAGTGGAACAAAAGAAATAATGAACGACGAAACGCTACTAAAAACATATGGATTAAAAGCACCTGAAATAGTAAAATTTGTAAACGTTGCAAAAAAGAAAAAAATAGACTTAAAATACACAGACAACATACTAGACTTAATAAAGGAGGTATACAGAAATGCAAAGTAACAAATATTTTGGCTCATACTATCCAATAGAAAGTAGCATACACAAACTAAATCCAATCATGAAATTTATATGCCTATTCTTATTTTTAGTACCAATGATAGGAAGCATGTCATTAAAACTACACGTAGTAATAATGTTCTTCATAACGATGCTAATGTACACGAGTAACGTTCCACTAAAATTCTACTTCAACATGATATACGGACTAAGATACATATACATAATAATACTATTTTTTCTAGCAAGCAAAGGATTAACACAAGAAGAAGCACTAGTAACACTACTAAAAGTAACATCAATAATAGAATACCTAGCACTAATATTTTATACAACAAGTCCAAGTGAACTAAAATATGGAATAGAAAAAACATTAAATCCATTCAACGTATTCAATATAAATTTAAGCAAACTATCAAACAAAATAATAACAGGAATAAGATTTTTCCCATTACTAATAACCACTGAATACGGAGTACTAAAAAATGCATCAGAAAGAGGACTAGACTATTTCCATTCAGACATACTAGCAAGAATAAATGTATTAGCAAGTTCATTCAAAAACACACTAAGACTAACCATAGAAAAACTAAAAAAAGAAAACTTTGCAAGCGAACTAAAAATGTATCAAATAAGCAAATTTAGAACAAATCTAAGAACAAACAAAATAGGATACATAGACTTGCTAATAACAATAATACACATAATCTTTGTAGCATCATACGTAATAGAAGTAGGAATAATATGAGATATCTATGTTCATGTAGTTATGACGGATTACAATATTATGGATCAGCCAAACAACCACAAAAAAGAACAATATGTGGAAGTTTAGAAGAAGAAATAAGTAAAATACTAAACAAAAAAACAACAATAACAGCATGCTCAAGAACAGACAAAGGAGTACATGCAAACATATTCTACTTTCACTTTGATACTGACAAAAAAATAGACACAAACAAATTTAAAAATAGTTTAAACAAACTGACACCTGAAGACATAAATATACATACTTTAGAAGAAGTAAAAGAAGATTTCCATGCAAGATACAACGTAAAAACAAAAGAATACAAATACATAATAAACGTAGGGAAATACTCAGTAACAAAAAGAAACTATGAGTTAGAATACAACAAACCAATAAAAATCAAACAAATAAAAAAAGCAGCAAAATACTTAATAGGAAAACACAACTTCAAAAGTTTCACATCAGACGACGAAAAAGAAAACTACATAAGAACAATAAAATACATAAAAATAGAAAAAAAAGACGAAATAATAAATATATACATATGTGCTGATGGATTTCTAAAATATATGGTAAGAAACATAATAGGGCTATTCCTAGAAATAAATGAAGGAAAAAAGAAAATAGAAGACATACCCAAAATACTAGAAAGTGAAAACAGAACAACACTAGGAATAAAAGCAAAACCAAATGGATTATACCTAAACAAAGTTAATTACTAAAAAATATTATAATAAAAAAGAGGAGTAAAAAATGAAAGAAATAATAAAAAAGAAAGAAATAAAAGGGATATTTATCTCAATACTACTAATATTATTATCAGTATTCATAATAATGAGACCAAATGAAATAATAACAAACCTAATAAAAGTAATAGGAATAGTACTAATACTAATAGGAACAATAGACTTTATGAATTACTTTAGATCACCTGAAGACGAAAGATTAATAAACTATGGACTACTAAAAGGACTGATGGAACTATCAATAGGAATACTATTCATATTCAAAGGAGAAATACTAAGGGACTTATTCTTCATAATAATAGGACTCATAATAATATTCATAAACGTATCAAAACTACAAATATCATTAAGTCTCAAAGAAATAGAATACTCAAACTGGTTCCTAGGAGTAATAATATCAAGTCTAGCAATAATATTAGGAATAGTAATAATACTAAATCCATTTGAAACAACAGAAATAGTAGTAATAACATCAGGAATAATCTTGCTAATATCAGAAATTAGCAATATAATATATAGTGTACTAATACTTATTAAAATAAGAAAATTAGACAAAGTTGTAAAAGAAATAAAAGAAAGCGAGTGATAAAAAAATTATGAAATGTAAAAAATGTGGAATAGAAATAGCATTAGGAGAAAAATTTTGTCAAGGATGTGGAGCGAAAACTGAATATGCAGACTTAAAATTTGGAAAAATAACAATATATAGAAGATCAAATTTCTATGGATGTGCCATACCATTCAAGATATACATTGACGAAAGAGAAATGGGAACAATAAGTAATGGAGAAACACTTACATTTGACATTCCATATGGAACACACCAAGTATACTTCAATAAAATAGGAGACAAAGAAAATAGAGAAGTAACACTAAGTGAAGACAAAAAAGAAATAAAATTCACAATCTCAACAGCAATGTGGAGACTAGCATTTGTAGCGAAAGCAAAAATCAAAAAAGTAGAATAAAGGCATTCTACTTATTTTAATATACTCTTAGGATAAGGTTCACGCTTATCAGTTCTTCCAACTAAATAATCAATACTAGTATCATAAAAATTAGCAAGAATATCTAATTTTTCTATAGGAATAGAATTAATACCAAGTTCATACTTATTATACTGTTGCTGAGTAACCTTTAATAACTCAGCAATATTTTTTTGAAACAAATCTTTATCATCTCTTAATTCTTTAATTCGTGTTATATTCATAATTAATCACCATTAACTTAATTTTAACGTACAACTAAAAATTGTGTTGACTAGTACAACTACAGGTTGTATAATTTAATACAGAACAACTATAAGTTGTATAACTAATGTAAGGGTAGAAAGAGAGAAATTAATTTATGAACAAATTAAGATCTAAGCTTTTCGTAACGCTTACATTTTTATTATCTCTAGTAATTGGACTTTCATACGGAATATTCACAATAACAACAGGAAAATATGCAGCAACGAACATGTTAATAAGTAACCTGATGTATGGAATAGAAATAAAAAGTACTGGAGGAAGTGAAACAATAAATGGAAAAACAGTAAACCTATCAAGTGGAAACACATCAACAGTACTAATAACAATAAAAAGCCTAAACCCAATAGACACAAACTACCAACTAGAATACAAAAAAACAAATGGAGAAGGAAACATATACTATGCATCAAACACTGGGTGGTTACCAAACGGAGACATATCAAAAGATGGAGGACTAATATACACCAAAACAATAAAAGTAGTAATACAAGCAGAAACAAACATAACAGTAGACTTCAATGTATCAGGCGGATACACACACGATAACCAAATAGCCACACTAGAAGGATACAACAAAATAACAGAAAAATATGACAAAA
Organism: Bacilli bacterium; assembly: GCA_022791215.1. GTDB lineage: Bacteria > Bacillota_I > Bacilli_A > RF39 > UBA660 > MGBC139354. The sequence goes on from JAAVYQ010000008.1 coordinate 15,143, forward strand.
TATATAACTACACAGAAGAATCAAACCTAAAAGACATAGTAAATAATGAGACAAACTGTGAAGAAGGAACATGCCTATATGGAGGACAAAGTAAAAACAATTACTTACAATATCCAACAACAACAAACGTAGAAGAAAACATATGGAGAATAATAGGGACATACAACCTAGAAGAAATAGAAGGAGTAAAACTAATAAGTGACATCAAAAGCACAACAACAAAAGGAAACATAGGAAGTTCTTTAAACGAAATATATAACACACTAGAAAAACAAGAAGATTATATATACACAACAAACAAATTTAACTGTACACAAGAAGGATGCAAAGAAAGTAACTACAATAACATAGGAATACTAACAACATACGAATACAAAAAAATAGGAGGAATAAACTCATACCTAGCAAACCCAAATAACTTCTACACACTAAACGAAATAGAAATAGAAAACATAACCCAAGGAGGAATAGAAGAAACAAACGAAAGTACAACAAGTGGACTAAGACCAACAATATATTTGCAAAGTGATGTAAACGTAACAGGAAGTGGAACAGTGAGTGATCCATACAGACTATCATCAAAAGGAGACATCATAATGGCTTCGGCTACATTAAATGGAAGCACATTTCCAAACAAACCAGAAGGATACTTTCCAACAGAAGAAGACCCATACATAGTGAGTGATGTAACATGTACAAATGGAACAGAAGGACACTGGGATGAAGAAAAGAAAACAATAATACTAACAACCCCAAACTTACCGACAACATGTACAGTAGATTTCACAGAAGGATACACAGTAACAATGATAGGAGAAGGAGCAACAATAAATGCACCTACAAGCAAAGCAGTAGGAAGAAAAGGAGAAACATCATTCACATACACATTAAAAGAAAACTATACATTAGATGGTAACACTCTTAGCTGTAATAAAGGAGCAATTCCAGTATTAGAAAATAACACAATAAAAATAACAGGAATAAAAGAAAGTCAAACATGTACATTAACATTAAAATCAACCCCAACACTAGCAAATGCAATAAAAGATGCATATCCACCACAATCAGGAAGAACTGACTTCAGTGTAATAGACAATGGAACACCAGGATTATATACAGGAACAGATGACCAAGGAACAACATATTACTTTAGTGGAGATGGATCATCAATGAATAACTGGGTAAGCTTTGCAGGCAAAAAATGGAGAATCATAAGAATCAATGGAAATGGATCAGTGAGACTACTATATGCAGGAACAGGAGGAACTGATGGATATATAGGAAGCGAACAAGCTTATAATAGTACTTCTAATCATCCAGCATATGTAGGATGGAAGTATAAATTAGGAGGAAGTCTAGAAGCAGATAGAGAAAATGCAAATAAGAGTACAATATATAGCTCCATAGAAACATGGTATAATGGACTTTCAAGCACAGACAAAAACTATATAGATTCAAATGCAATATATTGTAATGATAGAAGTATAGCAATTGGTTCATATAGTACAAGTTCGACATTCTATTACGCACCATATACAAGACTCTCAGATAATAAAACCCCAACGTTCAATTGTAGTAGTACAAGTGATAGATTCACAACATTTGGATTAATGACAGCAGATGAAGTAGCATACGCAGGAGGAGTATGGGGTGTTGCTAGCCAAAAAGCATATTATTATCTAGCTCAAGATGGAACAAGTAGTATCACTGGAGCCAACTGGTGGTGGACATTAAGCTCATCTCATTTCTATAATGATAACGCAACAATGTTCGCTGTACGAGGTTCTAGTCTCCCTGGCTACTTATGTTACACGAATGCCAATCTTAATCACGTTGTTCGACCAGTAGTGTCTTTAAAGTCCTGTGTTACAGTGACTTCGGGAGATGGAAGTGCAACAAATCCATATCAGTTAAGTATAAGTAATACTTGCAGTGGACATACAGTAACAGCAAATGTAACAAACGGATACATATCAACAAGTGAAAACACAAAAACAGTATCAAATGGAGGAACAGTAGAATTCCTAATTGAACCAAATACAAACTACACATTAAAAGGTGCAACAGTGAATGGAGGGTGTACACTAGATGAAAATACAGGAATATTAACCGCAACAAATGTAACAAGTACAAAAACATGTAATGTTATACTAAACGAAGCGCCACCATCAGGAACATTAGCTAATTGGATTAAAATAAAATACCCACCAAAGTCAGGAAGAACAAACTTTAGTAGTATAGATAATGGAACACCAGGATTATATACAGGAAGTGATGATCAAGGAACAACATACTACTTTAGTGGAGATGGTTCATCTATGAACAATTGGGTAAGTTATGCAGGAAAGAAATGGAGAATCATA
>JAAVYQ010000009.1 GCA_022791215.1 Bacilli bacterium
AACTACATATTAGCAATGGTAGAAGAACTCGAACTAAATCCAATAGAAACAGCACAAGGAGCATATGAAGGAATCGTTAAAGAATTCGTTTCATATGTAAAGTAGGGTCAAGTTTGTAATAAAGGTTTGACAAACCTACATTTGTACTTTTTATTGTTCTATAGTTAGTTTGTATAATCTTTGGATTCTATCTTGTTTTTCAAATGTGTCAATCTCAGTTATAAAAGTCCAGCCAAATTTTTCGTATAGTCTATCGTGTTTAGTGTATAGATATATTTCTTTTATTTTTGTGTTTTTTTTAAGATTTTCTTTAACAGAGTTTATTAATATTCTTCCATAGCCTTTTCCTCTATATTTCTTTTCTATATATACATTCGATAGCCATGGATATATATCAGGTCTAGGTGTTAGGTCGTCATAAGTGAATGAATATATTCCTATTATTTCTTCTTTTAAATATAGCCCGTATAGTTGTGGTAGTCTTTTTTCTTGCATGCTGTTGAGTACATAAATTTTCATTCCTTCAATTGTTTGTTCTTCATCACGTCCCCACATTTCATATAACCAGTTTGCTAGTTTGTTTAGATCTTTTTCATTTAATTTTTTTACTTTTTCTACTTTTATCATTTTGCCTCCAAAAAAAGCCAGTTTTTATTCTGACTTTGATATTATTTCTTTGATCTTTCTAAATCTATGATTTATTCCACTTTTTGTTATTTTTTTATTTGTTTCTATACTTATGATGTTTGCTAATTCTTGCATAGAACTTTCAGGATATTTTTCTTTGTATATACATATCTCTTTTATTTTGTCGTCTAGTAATTCAAAGTCTTTTATCTCTTTAAGTTTTTTTATGTTTTCTAATTGCTCGTTTGATGAGAATACTATTTTGTCTATATTCGCTTGTTCACAATTGTTAAGTCTATTTGTCATGTTTTTGTGATCTCTATATATTCTTATGTCTTCGTAATAGAATAGGGAATTGTACGCATTTAATAATTTTATGAAGTCACTTATTTTTTCTGATTCTTTGATGTATACCATGTAGTTTTTTTCTCTTTTTAATACTTTGGAATTGTAATTTAGTTCGTTTAGTATTTTACTTATGTATTCTGCTGTTTTTTTATTTTCTATTATAAATTCTAAATGGTATCTACTTGTACTGGGATCGTTTAAACTTCCACATATTAGAAATGCTCCCCTTAGATAAGATTTTTTTTCTTCTAATGAATCACATATGTAATTTTTTGGTATGTATAACCTTTTTCCTTCTTCATTTATTATGCATAGTGCTTTTAATATTTTCTTTTCTTTGTCTTTTATTTCTATGTGTATTAAGTAGTTTTTGTTTAGTCTGTTTATTTTTTCTTTTTCTAATGTTATTTCTGCTTGAAATAAGTCTTTTAGTATTTTGTATATTCGTCTAGATACTCCTATGTTTTCAATATATATATCTATTTTTTCTCGTTTTATTTTTGCACTGATATTTATTATCGCTGATAGTTCGGCTATTAATTCTGTTTCGTGATATTCTAAGTTTATTATTTCATTTTTTATATTCGCTGTAAATGACATTTTTCACCTTACCATGTTCTTGAATACCAGTATTGCCACATAGGTGGGAAATTAATCTTTTCTCTAGGATTAAACATTGTACGTCTATGTGAAGTAGTATGTCCTGTTGCTAAAGTTAAGTGAAGGTGTGCTCCAAATGTACAATCATCATAGCCACCATTATATGTTGCGGTTGAACTTCCTCCTGTGTATCCTATGACATCTTCTGCTGTTACAATGTCTCCTGCTTTGTAATCTCCAAAGGCTACTAGATGCATATATACTGATGTGTATTGTTCTCCTTTAATATTATGATATACATATATCATTTGTCCACCACAGTTTGTTTTAAATCTGGCTTCAACTCGTCCAGCTGCGACTGGATATACAGGTGTCCATTCAGGTACTGCTAAGTCTATTCCACTATGTGAATCTATTTGCCCGTTTAATATTCTCCATGAGTATTCACTTGATACTGTTCCAGATTTTAGAGGTCTTAGAAATCCTGTTGCTGTTATTAGTGGATAACAAACAGATAGTTTATCGCTTCTTTCTCTACAACCACTGTCTCTCATTCTTTGTATTTCTGCTTCTAATGTTGCGATTTGTTTTTCTATTGGTGCTTCGTCTTTTACAAGTTCATTAATTCTTGACCCTAATTCGGCCATTTTTATTCTGCTTTCTTCTCTTTTTATTTCTTGTTTTTTTATTGTCTCTTTATTTTTTTCTTTAAGTTTGTTGTTTTGTACAATTAGGTCGTTCATTATTCCTATTTGTTCTTTGTTGTATTTACTTAATTGTTCTACGACTGATACTCGGTGTATGAAGTCTGTAAAACTTTTTGCTTTGAATACATATTCTAAATATGATTTTTCTCCACTTGATAGTTGAAGGAATACTAATATGTTATCTGTTTCTTCTTTTTTTGATTCTATTTCTTTTCCAAGTTTATCTATTTCTTCATTTGCTTTTTGTATTTCTTTGCTTAGATTTTCTATTTCGATTTGTATTTGATATATTTCGTTTGATAGTTTATCATATTGTTCTTGCGTTATTGCTATTTCATTTTCTTTTTCTTCTTTTTGTCTTTCTAATTCCGCTAGTTCGTCTAATGCATCTCCAAATGTTATTCGATCTGCTTTTATGGTATTTGGTATTATTATCATCATAGTTATTAAGCAAAGTAATAATATTTTTGTGCTACGTTTTAACATTATATTTTTAAATGCCTCCTTACTGATAGGTATGAACCAAATGCACCAACTACTACTCCTATTAGTATCAATATTATTGATAGATGATATAATACGTTGTCAGGATTTACTAGGTTTATGACTTCTGTAAATAGTATTCCATTTAGTTTTTGGTATAGGAATATGTATCCATAACATGCTAAAAATATTGGAATTATACTTCCTAGAAATCCTAATATTACTCCTTCAAAGAAGAATGGTAGTTTTATGTATGAGTTTGATGCTCCTACTAATCGCATTATTTCTATTTGTCGTTTTCTATTGTTTATTGTTATTTTTATTGTGTTACTTATTAGGAATGCTGTTACTACTACTAGTCCTATTACTATTATGAATGTTACCTTTTTTACAACGTCAAATATTTTGACTAGTTGTTCTACCATTCCTTCTCCATATTTTACGTTGTTTATGTTTTCCATTGCTTTTATTTCTTTTGCTGTGTCTCCAATTTTTTCTGTGTTTTTTACTTTTACTAAATATTCGTCTAGTAATGGGTTTGTCGCTTCGTCATATTCTCCTAATATGTTTCCTATTCCTTCTGAGTCGTCAGCCATGTCTTTTCTTATTTCTTCTTTTGACATAAATGTTATAGTGTCTATGTTTGATAGTTGTTCTATTTTTGTTTTTATTTCTTCAATTTGTTCTTCTGTTGTTCCTTTTTCTATGTATACTACTATTGTTACATCTTTTTCTATGTCGTCTGTAAACTTGTTCACGTTTTCTGATAGTATTATAGAGACTGCTACTAGTATTAATGTTATTGTTATACATGATATACTTGATAAACTTAATGAAAAGTTTCTGAATACACTTTTAAATCCATCTCCTATGTTATTTATTAATATTCTAAATGCTTTCATTTTAAGTATCCTCCTTTTTCTTTATCTCCGATTAGGATACCTTTTTCTAGTGTTAATACTCTTTTTTGGAATTTATTTACTATGTCTTTGTCGTGTGTTGCCATTATTATCGTCGTTCCTTCTTCATTTATTTTATTTATTATTTCCTCCTTTTCCTTTTGTAAACCAATTACCTTGTAGCTTTTATTTTTACATTTATGTA
>JAAVYQ010000069.1 GCA_022791215.1 Bacilli bacterium
GAACTAAATCCAATAGAAACAGCACAAGGAGCATATGAAGGAATCGTTAAAGAATTCGTTTCATATGTAAAGTAGGGTCAAGTTTGTAATAAAGGTTTGACAAACCTACATGTTTCTCCTTTTAATTTTAAAAGATCAGTTACTACTCCATCAAGTGTCGGAGCATACTTAGAAAATTCTCTTTGTGCTTCTTTATAAGATACACCCATATTATCCTGATATTCACTTATCAAAGAAAAGACAAAATCTTTAATAGTTACATGATTAGTGTTATAAATAGGATGAGATTTATCAAAAAACTCCCAAGTAACCTCACATCTACCTTTAGACTTACTTGTTTCACTAACAATTAAAGAATATCTATCAAGTAATCTTTTTAACTCCTCTATACTTTTAGAAAGTGATGCTTTTTCTTCTTCAAGTCTTGCTATTTCTACATCTATAGATCCTCTCTTTAATCTAAGTTCCTCTTCTATTTCAGCCATCCTTTGCGTCCTTAAACTTTCACACTTATCGTTTAATCTATTTGCCTCTTCCCCCAAAGAAGTAGTTTGAGATAAAAGTTCTTTTTTACGAGACAACAACATATCAACACTTTCTTTAAGCAATTTTTGACTACTTGACAAATCTTCTACTGATCTAATAAGAGAACTTCTCTCTTCTCTATAAGAAGACAAAATCTTTTCTTGAACTGAAGAAGACACTTCCTCAATCGCAGCCTTAGCCATTGGAGTTATATCACTAGAATTAACAAATTTGATAATATCATCACCGTTAATAAGACCATCTACATACTTAATCAAAAGTTCTAAATACCATAACTTATCTCTAGTTCCCATTGGAATTAACCTCTCAACACTTCTTATTAACTTAATCGCACGATCCTCACTAATACCAGGAAACATAGTTTCCATTTCTGCTTGACCTTTATAAAATTCAGTCATAAAATCTTCACCCCTCAATAAATTGTATAATATAATAGTACAATTTTAAAATTTTGTCAAGAAAAACTTTATATTAGTAATTCGCAAAAAACTAAAGACTTTTAATCAATAATTTGATAAAATATAAACAAGAATATGAGGAGGTAAAAAAGAATGTTGACAAAAAAACAAAAGATTTTGTATTTCTTGATAAGTGTAACTTTATTAATAATAGGATTCATAATAGGAAACACAATTGAGACAAAAGAAGAAACAAACTGTAATGAGACATGTGGAAAAGAAGAAGTAGTAGAAAAAAAGACACAAACAAAGAAAACGTTATACTACACTGAAAACGGAAGAAAAATATACTTATATGGGATAGAGAGAGTTACTGTAAACAAACAAAGCCTAACTAAACTAGACAATATATTTGAAGAAGTAGCCAATTTAGCCAATGAATACAAACTACTTAAAGAATATGACGATGGTGGAAGTAAATTATACCAAATAAACGATGAGAACAAAGTAGACGAAAAAGTAAACATGCTAGTATGTAACACTCTTGAAGGAAACAAAGACATATACTTTGGTAATACTGACATGAAATACGAAACTGATTTTTGCAAAACAAACAATAGAGAAAATTTCACTAAAACATATAATGTAATAAACGTATTAGAAAGTAACAATGAAGAAATAAAATATCTAGTCTTAAGAGCATTTCAAAAAGAAGAAGTAGCCATAGTAAAAATAAAAAGTTATTTAATACCAAAAATAACAGGAAATGATACTTGTGAATTTACATTTCAATACACAGAAAATTTAATAAACAACAATAGTATTGAATCTATATTTGAAAACACTGAATTAATTAAAGTAGAAAAAACAGACAAACTAGGCTTAGAACAAACAAACGATAAAATAAATGACGAATACCTAATCAAAGAATAAAAACACACGAAAAACTTAGTCCATACTAGAACTAAGTTTTTTAATTATCCTTCCTTACCATCATCAGCCAAAATATCCTCATGCTTCTTAGTAAAATACATCAAAGCCAAATCAAACTCCTCATTACTATCGAGTCCAACATAATAAATATCTCCATCCTCAGCCAATAACTTTCTAATAATAAAATCCGTCTTATTAATACTATTAACTAAAAAAACAAAAGTCTTACCATTCTTAGTAATTCTATCTACTTCAATATAAGACTTATTATCAATAACTGAAACATCCACATTCATAAAACACTTGCCCCTTTATCATTCTTATCTTGAATAGAAGAAAGAACATCTAAAGCATGTTCATCACAAGACTTTCTAAAAACTTCAAGCGAAGGTTCTCCATTCTTATCAACGTAACCATACTTAATCAAATAATCATTTAAGTTATCTACCCCATCAAAAGTTTTTTTAACATAATCATTAACCTCTCTAGTTTCTATACTAGAATAAAGACTTAAATAAAAAATAACTGAATCGATGTTAGTTCTCCCGCCAACCCCAACGAGATCATTAATATTCTTTCCCAAATCTACACAAACAGAACAAAAAGCAAAATCAAAAATAGGACCATCTAGTTTCAATAAATCCTTAGCAATAGCTTCATGATTAAAACGAAAATTATTATCATCATTGAGAGTATCGCTAATCTTATTCTTAGATAAAATACTTGAATAATGCGCACCATGCAAAGTTCCTTCACTTGAACCATATAGCATTGAAGAAATTGCTTGCGAAACATCTTCCAGTTTGATATTATCATAATCTTGAAAACTTTGAGTAGACTTAACCTCTCCAATAGAATCCATCATAGAAGCACAAGAAGCGAGAATTATAAACATAAGTTTCTTAAGTTCATTAACATCTACTGAAAAACGCTTAGAACTTCGAATCAATTTCTTAGCATTCACACTATTTACTCTAGCACGTTCAACCATATCAAACAAAGAATTAACATCACTAACACTCATCATGCTATGCAAATCAACTACTCTACTCATAACTACCATCCTATAATATAAATATATAATGACTCATAAGCACAGTCAACACTCAGTAAAGAACTTGACACAAAAAAATAAAAAAACGTAAAATTTTACTATTTCAATAAAACAAAAATTATGATATACTTTTGCAAGAAAGAGAAGTGAAAAATGAAAAAATACATATTAATATGTTGCTCAATACTATTATTAACAGCATGTAGTGAACCTTCAATAACCAAACAAACAGAATGTACAATAAACAATGAAGTTGATGGAATAAAAGTTGACGGAACATATGTATTAACTTACACTGATGAATACATTGACACCGTTAAATTCACTGAAAAATACACAGTCAGCGAAGAATATCTAATACCAACAGTAGAAGAAACATTCGACGCACTCTATAAAGATCTAGGCGAATTAAAATACTATGACTATAATAGAAAAACAGAAGGTTTAAGCGTCACGAGTACAGTAAGCATTGACTATAATAGAATAAACATCCAAGAATTAACAAAACTAAACGCAGATTTAAAGAAAATAATAAAAGACGATAAAATAGAAGCAAAACTATTAATAGAAAGTTACGAATCCAGTGGAGCAACATGTAAAGAAAAAAACTAAAACGAAACTATGTAGTTGTAATAATTTAATTTATTACGACTTTTTTTACACTATAATGTCAAATCATATTAAAAAAAGATTTTAACAAGCAATAAATTGCTTTTATAAAATCACTAGCC
>JAAVYQ010000070.1 GCA_022791215.1 Bacilli bacterium
AAAGAAGAAATAAATTTTATTGATAATAGGAGTGAAGAATTCAAAAATAGATATAGAGAATTTATAACAAAAAGAATAGAAGAATTGATAAAAGAAATGAAACAATATTTAAAAATAATATAAATTAATTAAAAAAATAAAATGAAAATGATACTAGACTTAATACTATAAAAATGATATTATGAATATAAATAAAAAAGAGGTGAAATTATAAAAAAAATATTAATTATAGTTGGTATAATAGGTTTATTCTTTATATCGTCTAAAGTATATGCATGTGTATGCGATTATCATTATGAAAATCAAAATCAAGCAAATAACATAGTTGAAGAAAATGATGAAAAAACACTAAATGATACATACCATTACAATTGTGGAGTTCCTGACTGTCCATATAAAGAATATCATATACATGAAACAAACCACAATTACCATCATACAACAAATAGAAATAATCATGGACAACATCGTTCATGTCACCACAATAGATAAACAAACCTAAATAAACTGAAAAACAACAGTTTAAAAGGCTTGTTTTTACTTACAAATAAGGAGAAGTAAATGAAAAAAATCAAAATCATTATGTTTAGTATTGCAATAATGCTAGTATCAACAATAGAGTTAAATGCTGCGACCTTTAGTATGTCATCATCAACAAAACAAATATCACCTAACGGAACATTTAGTGTAAGTGTTGGAGGAGACTGTATAGGAAGGGTTAATCTATCAGTAACAAACGGAACCTTATCCACTAGCAGTGTATGGGTAGAACAAGGATACACAACCGTAACTGTAACTGCTGGCTCAAGTGGGCAAGTAACAATAACTGCAACACCTGAAACAGGATTCTCAGATTCTGATGCAAACATATATAATCCTGGATCAAGAAGTGTAACAGTAAACATCGGAACATCATCTAATACAAATACAAACAATCCATCTAGACCAAGTACTAACACTCCAACCGTACAAAAATCAAATGACAATAATTTATCAACAATCACAATAGATAAAGGAGAACTATCACCAAGTTTCAACCCTTCAGTTCAAGAATATACTATAAACTTAGGCCCAAACGAAAATGCTATAAAAATCTCAGCAACAACAGCGCACAACAAAGCTAAAGTTGATGGAATTGGAGAAAAAGCATTAACCCCAGGAAACAATATAATAGAACTTACAGTAACCGCAGAAAATGGAAATCAAAAAAAATATACTATAAAAGTTTACGTTGATGAAAGTCCACAAACATACATAGAATACCAAAAAAAACAAATTGGAATAATTAGAAACTATGAAGGAGTAACAATTCCAGAAAACTTCACAAAATCAGAACACACAATAGAAGGAAAACAAATAGCAATATTTAACAACGAAAAACTAGACATAATATATGGAATAGACGAGCAAAAAGAAAAGAATTTCTATCTATTTGATAAAGAACAAAACAAAATACTAAACAAACTAATTCCGATTACAATAAACAACAAGACAATATACGTGACAGACGAAACCACAAAAATTAAAAATGCCAAATTAGAAAAAATAACTATAAATGAAATAGAAGTAAATTGTTATAAATTTGAAAAACAAAATTATTGCTTACTAAACACAATAAATAATGAAGGAAAAAACATAAAATATTTATATGAAAGTAGCGAAAACAGCATACAAATATATCCGGAATTTCTTGGAACAAACACAAAAATAGGAACAATAGAAAACATAATGATATATGCTCTAAGCGCTTTCAGCATAATATTGATAAGTATAATAGTCTACTTAATAATAAAATTAAAAAAAGGTGAGCATCATGAAAAAACTAAATAAAATACTAATACTATTACTATGCATGCTAATAACATCAACAAACATAATTAGTAACGAAACAAAAATTATCAATACAAGATCAAACGAAGAATTATTATCAACAGTCAATAAAAAAACTCTCAAAAACATAGTAGTATTTATAGAATTTAACGACAGTGACACTTTAGTAACAAATCATTTAGATGACGAACAAAGTGTAAAAAATGCAGAAGTCATATTTAACAATGAAGAATTATTTGAAATGGAAACCAAATATGGCACAATAAATGTACCATCATTTAAAAAATATTATGAAAGAGAAAGTTATGGAGACTTATCAATAACATCAGAAATATTTCCAAAAGAAAATGGCAAAGTAGTATCATATAAAGACTCACATCCTATAGGGTACTATTTAAAACATAACGATAAAAACGCAATAGGATATAAAACTAAAGAAGAATCACTAAAAAGAGAGACAGAACTAATAAATAATGCAACCAATTACATATCCAATATGGTCGGAGCATATGGAATAACAAGTGAAGAACTAGACACAAACAAAGATAACAAAATAGATGCAATAACATATATAGTAGAAGTGCCAACAAGTTTGCCATCATCCATCGCTTGGAACGACTTATTGTGGTCTCATAAATTAGATAATGACGGAGTAACTGCGACAATCTTAGGAAAAAGGGCATCATCATATACATTAATAAAAGCAGAAGACTATACACAAACAGCGGGATTATTTTCATTAAATACTGGAACATATGGAACAATAATACATGAATTTGGACATACATTAGGCTTTATGGACTTATATAGATATGACTCATCGACTTCTAGACCAGTAGGATTTTATGACATAATGGGACAAACAATCGGCTCAAATCCACAAAGTTTCTTAACATACTACACTAGTGAATACATCAATAGTGCGGCATGGCATGCTCCATTACCAGTAATAACACAAAGTACAAACAATATAACTATATACAAACCAAATTACGTAGATAGAACAGAACAACGAGCAATCAAAATTCAAAGAAACACAACAGACAAAGAATTCTTTGTAGTGGAATACCATGACAAACTAAACACATATGAGTCACACTCAGCAGATGAAAGTGGAATAATAATATATAGAATAAATGAAAACAATAAGTACCTAGGCGCAACAGACGGAAGCAACCAAGGAAAAAACGATCACGTATTTATATTTAGACCTAATGAAACAGGCTTAGGAGAAGGTTTAGGAGACTTGAGACAGGCCACTCTAAACATGAAAAGACCCACATTTGGAAGTGATATAACCAATGATAAAACATTCAACAATAAATCAATATACTATACAGACGGATCAAATTCAGGAATAAAAATAGAAGTAACTAGCCAAACAGACAGTTCAATAACATTTAATGTAACATTTCCAAAAACTGAAGGAGAAGGAACAAAAGAAAAACCCTACATAATAAATGATGTAAATGAATTCCTTTACCACATGAGTTTAGACACAAAAAATAAATACTACAAAATAGTGTCAGATTTAGACTTTAAAGACATAAAAGACTATCCAAAAATTGACTTTGACGGTAATTTAGATGGAAACAATAAAACAATAAAAAATGTAACAACAAATGGTTCAGGAATATTTAACAATATTAATATAAATAATTATCAAAGTCAAACCACAATAGAAAACTTAAACTTTGAAAACCTTAACATATATTCTAAAACAGGAAACTATTTAGGTGGACTATCAACATCAGCAACAAATGTAATAATAAAAAACATAAGACTAAAAAGTGGAACAGTAAATAACGATGGAACTTTAATGAACGACATAGCTTCGACTGGCGGATTCATAGGAAACGTAGACAATACAACAATAATAGAAGATTGCTACACTAATCTAGATGTAACTGCTCCAAAAAATGTTGGTGGATTTATAGGAATCAACATGAATGCAAAAATAAAAAACAGTTTTAGTAATGGTAAAGTAACAGGAAAACAAAACACAGGAAGTTTTATAGGATTACAAGCAATAACAGACAACACATATAACACACCAAACAATGTATACTACAATAAAAATAAAACAAAAAACTTACCAGCAGTAGGAGGATATGTTGAAGCATTTCACAACATAAATACATTAAATGAAAATTCTTTAGACAAAGGAATAAGAAGTATAGAAACAACAGAAGAAATAACAATAAACAAAAACTCTCTAGCAGAATTTGTAGTGACAATAAATCCTAATGCGACACTTAGTTATAATGTAACAATAGAAGATTCATCACTAGCAACATACGAAAACAATAAAATAGTTGGGCTAACACCTGGAACTACACAAATTTCTACAAACATAAAAGTAGGAGCAAACGTTATGCAAATAACAACAAAACTAACTATAAAAGACATAGAAGGAGCACTAACAGAAAAAGAAGTTTTAGAATTACTATCATTAACCAAAAAAGAAAACTATTTAATAGGATTTAAATTAGGAATGGAAGTACAAACTTTCAAAAATAAAATACTATCTACTCCTACAGTAACGCTAAAAAGTTTAACAAATGAAAAAGGAATAGAAATAAAAGATGGAATAATATCTACAGGAATGAAACTTTGTTTAAAAATAAATAACCAAGACTACAATTACACAATCGTTATAAAAGGTGATGTAAATGGAGACGGAAAGATATATGCAACTGACTATGTAAAAGTGAAAAATCACATAATGGGAAAAAGTTATATAACAGGAGCATACCTAGAAGCAGCAGATATAAACAATGATGGAAAAATATATGCAACAGATTATGTCTTAATAAAAAATCATATAATGGGGAAAAAACCAATAGAACAAAAATAAATTAGAATCCAATAGAAAATATATTTTTTATTGGATTCTTTTAATTTAAGGAAGTAAGAATGAAAGAAGAATTATTAAAAAATATAGACAAAATACACACAACATCATTAGGAATAAATAGAATTAAAAGAAATTTAGAAATATAAGATGAAGATATAGTAGTTTTTTGTAAAAATAAAAGATGCAAAATATACAAACAAGGAAAAAATTGGTATTGTGAAATAGAAAAAATAAAAATAACAATAAACTCACATAACTACACAATAATAACAGCACACAAAAATTAGCTATTGACAAAATCAAAA
>JAAVYQ010000071.1 GCA_022791215.1 Bacilli bacterium
ATAGTATGATCATCAACAGTATAAATTTGATTATTTATAATTTCATTATTATACTTCAAAGAATTAAATAAATAATTTATATAACTTTCCACTTGAACATCTTTAATCTTTTTATCAGTTAAACTAAAAGCGACATTCACAGTAGAATCATCGTTAGAAAACACTACTTCAGGCAAATATCCGCTGTATTTAGAAGAAATTTCATCATCAGTCAATTCCTTAAAAATTTTAGGAATCTTAACATAAAAATCATTATTATTAATATAAGTATATTCAGTTTCAACTTCTATACCACTACTAGTAGTAACAATCATATTTTCATCATCACTAAACAAATTATTAAGATCATTGTTATTATTATTTAAAGAAATCAGAAAAAACACAAAAAAGGATAAACAAATAAAGAATAAACTAACTAAAAAAACACTTTTAAAATTCATAAAAGACATCACCATTTCTAATTCTAACAAAGAGTAAAAATAAAGTCTATAAGAAAATAAAACATAAAAAAGATTGATAACTAAACATTATTTTGCTAAAAACAATTGATAGTTGGGTGTACCGTAACTTTCTTAAAGGAAAGGCGGTGATATGATGAGCAAAAAGGACTTTTAAATTTTGACATTAATACTTATCATATTTTTTTTCTAACCATAATTTACAAGATGATACAAAGAAAACGCCTAACTTAAGCAACAGTTAGGCATAATCTAAATTAAACAACGGTACACTCAATAAGAGAAATCAAGTATTCCTTTTTTATTATATGAAGTTATCTCCATTATAATACATATTTGGTAGCGACGCAGAGAATCGAACTCTGAACCTCCCGGGTATGAACCGGACGCTCTAGCCAATTGAGCTACATCGCCAACTGAACAACAAAATCATAACATAAAAACAAGATAATAGTCAAGGGAAAACTCTAAAAACGTATAAAAATGTTAAAAAAGAACACAATAAAAATGGTGAAAAAACATGTATTATCTAAAAGAATTTGTATTATATTCCATATTAGGCTACATATTTGAAATAATAGGCGCAGTAATAATGCACAAAGACTTAAACAGTGGTTTCATGTATGGACCATACACGATAGTTTATGGAATAAGTATACCACTAATATATATAATATATAAACAAATAGAAAAAACAGAAAAAAACAAATGGAAAAAACTAATAAAAATGTTCATAACAGGATTCATACTATCATTCATACTAGAATTCATAGGAGCATACCTACTAAAATACATATACCATTTAGAAATGTGGAACTACGAAAAACTTCCATTACACATTGGAAAATATCTAAGCATAGAAGTAACAACACTATGGACAATAGGAGTAATATTCCTATATAAATTTATAAAACCTGTAACTGACAAAATAGTAAAATACACACCAAAATTTTTAACACTTGGAATACTACTAATAATGTCACTAGACTTTATATTAACAACAGCAAAAGCAATTACATCATAATAGAATAATCCTCTATAACCAAGCCATACCCTTTACACTTAAAAAAATCATAAACATCCTTAGATTTAATAGTATAAAGAAGGGTATCTTTTCTTTTGGAAACAAACCTAAAAAAACTTTTATCCATGCATTTATAATTAATAGCATAAAAATTAGGATGAATAAAAACATAAGAAAATAGAAGTAAAAACCAATTTTCTACGAGCAATCCGACTTTAAAATTCAACTTTCTTTTACTAACTAAACGCTTAAGTCTCCAAATGATTAAAGGATGAAAAGACTTCAAAATAAACTTTCCTTTATAATTTTCTAAAATTTCAATAACAGCCTTTTCCAAATCCCCATTTAACACATCATACTTAAGTTCAATATCTAAAACCACTTTTCCATTAACTAAACTCAAAACATCTTGTAAAGTTGGAACATGGACATTACACTCATCCAACATACTTTGATAACTTAAATTCTTAACATTAAAATCCTTATTAAATAGTCTTTTCAAATTATTATCATGAAAAACAATAACACTTTTATCCTTAAGAATATGCAAATCGATTTCAATATTCAAATTATTATCCACGCAAAACTTAAAAGCCTCTAAACTATTTTCAAAAGAATTAAGACTATACTTACCTCTATGAACAAAAACAATATCCTTTAAATTCATAAATATCACCATAAATTATATTACTACTTAAAATCAAAAATTACTATAAGTCATAATTTTCTTTAAAACAGCATCCTTATCATCACCATCTAAAACAACTTGTCTATAATCATTACTATTTTTTTCTCCTGACAAAGAACAAGGGATAATTTCTATTCTAGAATCAGTCAACACACCATCTTCAAAATGGAAAATTTCCTGAAAAATCATAGTATCCTTATCCTTAGGATTCTTATTTCCACCAAAAACAAAATTCCCCAAAGAATAAACTATATACTTACCATTATACAATTCAACACCCTGAAGCACATGAGGATGATGACCAATAACCAAATCAGCACCACTATCAATAGCAAACTTAGCAATATTTTCCTGAGTGCTATTTTGTTCATACTCTTTTTCAATACCCCAATGATAAGTCATAATAATCAAATCAGTATTTTCATTTTTAAAATAATCTATAGCCTTCAAAGTATTATCCTTAGCACTAGTTTCATCCCAACCACTCAAACCAGCAAGACCTATTTTAATACCATCTACATCTAAAATTTTATAATCATCATAACCAAAATAAGGAATATTAGCATTATCCAAAGCATTCTTTGTATCCACAAAACCTTCCTCCAAAAAGTCATAAGTATGATTATTAGCGAGATTAACAGCCTCAACACTTCCACTAGACAAAATATTAGTATAATCTAAATCTCCCTTAAAATTAAACTGTTTCTCCTTCCTAACAGTCGCATCAGTAAAAGTAGTTTCTAAATTAGCGATAGTAAGATCATCCTTAGAAAGAATATCAAAAACACCACTAAAAAAATAACTAAAATCTCTAGAATTATCATCAAGTACATTAGTAAAACTTCTTTCATAGCCAAAATTATCATCAGTACCCAAAGTACAATCTCCAATCGCACTAATAACAATTTCCTTAACAACAGGCTGAACCTCCTGAACAACAATAGGTTCTTCAACTTTAGTATCAGTTACATTCTCCTCAATAACTAGTTCCACATCACTTCTTTGAAAACTACTATTCTTTAAAGAACATCCATTAAAAACAGTGATAACTGCCAAAGCCATACATAAAAATCTTTTCTTCATAAGCCCCTCCACGTAGCAAGTATTATACTATTAATTTAAATAAAGTCAAATATTAAAAACATTTACATAAATAACTAAGTATAGTATATTTTAATTAGGTGATAACATGAAACTATCTAAAATAATAAAAAAACTAACTGCAACTAAAGAACTAAAAAAAGCAATTAAATATATAGAAAAAAATAACACTGAATTAAACTTAACAAAATACGAAGAAATATTAGAAGAAATAAAAGATTATATCAAACCTACAGTAAAAAAAATAAAAATCGCTAATATAAAGACATTAGAATCCATACCAAAAGAAATAAATTTAGAAACCGTAGAAATAATAAACCCAATAAATTTAGAAGATTTAAAAACATTAAACAAAATGAACGTAAAAACTGTAATTTGTACAAACATAAAAATAACACAAGAAGAAGGATTTCAAAACGAATTTATTAGTATAATCGATACAAACCACATAAAATTCAAATACAAAAACATCAATGGAGAAATAATTAACTACACAAAAGATATTCCGCCAAAAACTATACAAATAAAAAAGAGAGATTTAGATCATTCTACAATAATAAACTATTTAAAAAGTGATGAACACACTGAAATCAATTATGAATTTATAGAAGGAAAAATAAAAATAACAAAAACAGATGAAAACACAGTAAAAGTTTCAATAATTACAAAAGATATATCCATCGCTGCAAAATTATTAGAAAAAATAAAAGAAGAATATAAAATAGAAGAACTAGAAATAGAGATATTAAGTAAAGAATTTAATGAAAAACCATATATTAAACTAAAAGAAAACTATGAATTAATAAAAAATTATTCAAAAACAATATCAATAAAATATGTAGAATATAACGAAGTATCAAGAATAATAAAAAACGAAGAAGAAATAAATGCTTTTATTAAAGTAAACTCATTAGAGGAAATCATAGAATTTTACGAATTAATACCTAACTTAAAAAACTATGAAATAGACCTTAGTCGAGTGAATAAATACATAGAAGAATTTAATTATACTGAATTAAAAAATATAAATCAAAAAACAAAACTAACATTTAAATATGGCCCTGACTCAAGTTATACTATCAATTTAAAAGAACTTATTGACCTAAGAAATAGTATAATGTGGTTTAGAAGTTTCATAAACGATCCGGATTTAAGTCCATGTGAAAAATTAATGTATGCTTATGATATTGTAAAAACTTTTAAATATAAACTAAGTAAAAACGATGAAAATGATAAATTAGTTTCACGTTCTCCACACTTAATATTAGATCCAAATAACGACTGTATTGTATGTGTAGGCTATGCATCAATACTAGAAGAAATAACCAACTTTATAGATCCAGGACTTTCCATAACATCCACAAGTTCACATATTGATGGAGAACCAAATGACTTACATGCAAGAAATATTGTAAGAATAGATGATGAAAAATATAATATCCATGGAATATTTACTTTGGATGCAACATATGACAGTGAAATAATAGATGAAGAAGTAAGAAAACTTTTAGGTAGTAATTACACATCATTAGATTTATACATATACTTTATGATCCCATTAAAAAAATATAATGATATGATAGGAGAAAATGATTCGACGTATGTACTAGATTTACTAAAAAAAGCAAATGAAATCGAAACATTTAATATAGAACACTTAAAAAATGACCTAGCCAAATATAAAATAAAATTATTTAATAAAGACATAAAGAACGAAGAAATAACAAAATACTTAAATACACCAAATATACAAATCGAAACATTTTGCGAAATGATAAAAAATGTTAGAATCAAACAAGGATTTACAATAGAAGAAGTAGATAAAGAAATAGAAAGAATAAAAGCAATTAATATAATGGAGTACAATAGACAACATAATAAAAATGAAAGTATAGAAAACAGTAAAACAAAATAAATTTGAAAAAAATAAAAAATTTGTTAAAATAATTCACATATTCAAAAAGCAAATAAGCAAACAATAATTTAGGAGAAGAAAAATGGAAGCATATATAAGTAGTATAAAATACATAAAAGTAAACAAATTTTATGGATACTTTAAAGTAACTTTATTAGATAAAGAAGGGAATCTAATAGGATATTTTGGCAATGAAGAACTTAGTTCACCTGAAGCATTTAGAATAGAAACATTTGGAATACTAACTGCTTGTAACTGTTTTGATCTATTAAGACTTGGCGGAGAAGAAATAGAACCATTAGAAGTATGGATGAAATATGACTTTAGAAAAGAAAAAGTATTATTCATAAAAAACAATAATGGAATAACACTAGATACTGATGACCTATTTTATCAAACAAATAAAGATATATTCCATAAATTCAGAAAAAACAAAAACGAAGAAAAAGTCAAAATAAAAAAAATAGTATCTGAAAGTGGAACATACATAATGTACTTATATGGGGAACATTGTAGAACATGTTATGTACCAGGCAATCTTTACTATGGATTTGGATATCCACTAACATTTAAAAAAAACGAGGTCAATGCGGAAGGATACCTAAGAACAGTATTGCAATATTTCTTCTACATAAAAAATATATTAAAATTCTATAGAACTGATGATTTAATGACACTTAACAAAAAACGACCAAGCATTTATAGAAAAGTATCCATATTACTAGACGAAAACGATGAAATATATGCAATAGGAAATGAAGAAACCAACATGTACTTAGTAATAAAAGAAGGAAAATACGAAATAATACACGAAGAAAAAGTAAAAGTAAAAAGTTTAATAAAAACAAAATAGAAAAAATGAAAAAGGTAAAAAGAATTGCCTTTTTTTAGTTACAAAAATACTAAAATATGCTATTCTATAAATATATATAAAGAATAGATAGGAGAATAAATATGTTTGGTAAAATAATAAGTATAGAAAGTAACACACTAACAGTAAAAAACGAAAGCAAAATAACACATTCAGAAATCATAGGATATCACGTAATATTTGAAACCACAGAACGAAAAGTGGTGGGAGAAATCTTAGAAATGGACATAGAAAACATAAAAATACTATTAGTAGGCGAAATACTATTAGGAGTATTTTCACCTGGAGTAGTAAAAAAGCCAAACAGTGATTGCATACCAAGAATAATAAACACAGAAGAACTAGAATTAATAATAGGAAAAAAAGTTAGCACAAGAGAATATCTAATACTAGGAGAATCTCCTATATACACAAACTTTCCAGTATCAATCAAAATCAATAATCTATTTGCCGGGCACAGTGCAATAATAGGAAACACAGGCTCAGGAAAATCATGTGGAGTAGCGAGAATACTTCAAAACTTATACTTAAACACACCTGAAAAGCCAATAAATTCACACATAATATTATTCGATGCATATGGCGAATACATAAAAACATTTGAATCGCTAAACCTAACACCAAACTTAGGATTCAAAAAATACACGACAATGATACAAAACACAAGTGAAGAATTACTAAACCTACCAGTAAACTTTCTAAGTGTAGACGACTTAGCGATACTATTATCAGTCACAGATGCTGATCTAATACCAGTATTAGAAAAAACATTAAAACTAGTTTACGTATTTACGAGCACAGACCCTAAAGTAAAAGAATACAAAAACGACATAATAGCAAAATGTCTACTAGACATACTAAGAAGTGGAAAAACATCATCAGTAATAAGAGACCAAATAATCGCAGTACTATCACACTATAACACTGAAAACCTTAACTTAGAATCAATAATAGAACAACCAGGATACAATAGAACATTAAAACAATGCTTAATAATAGATGAGCAAGGAAAAATGAATGCGATACTACTAGTAACAGAATTTTTACAAAGATTTGAAAGAGTAACATTAGACAGCATAGAAAGAAAAGAAGGAATAGTATACTCGTTAAAAGACTTATACTATGCATTAGAATTTGCATTAATATCTGAAGGGACAATAAACTCTAGCACAGCATACAGTAAAAACAACATATTAAAATCTCGTTTACAAACGATCATAAACAGTGACTATAAAGAAATATTTGCAGTAAAAGAATACATAACAAAAGAAGAATACATAGAAAAACTATTTAAAAAAATGGATGGAACACCAGCCCAACTGATTAACATTAACTTATCTCATGTAGACGATAGATTTGCAAAAATACTAACAAAACTATACTCAAAATTACTATTCACATACACAACAAAACTAGAGAGTCGTGGATCATTCAGTATAAACATAATACTAGAAGAAGCACATAGATACGTACAAAACGACACAGACATAGAAGTAATAGGATACAACATATTTGATAGAATAACAAAAGAAGGAAGAAAATATGGAACACTCATGACATTTATAACACAAAGACCAAGTGAACTATCATCAACTGCATTAAGTCAATGTGCAAACTTCATAGTATTTAGAATATATCATCCAAAAGACTTTGAAATAGTAAAAAACATAAGTACAAACATATCAGAAGAATCACTAGAAAAACTAAAAACATTAAACCCAGGAACAGCGATGCTATTTGGCTCAGGCTTTAAAATACCATTACTAGTTAAACTAGAATTACCAACTCCAATGCCAGAAAGTACAAGTTTAAGTATAGATAAACTGTGGTATTAAAGGAGTTGTAGTAAATGACAAAAAATAAAAAAATAATAAGTTTAATTTTAGGAATACTTACACTAATATGCTTAACACTAGGTATAATAGGTTTTTCCTATACCAAAGAAGAAAGTCCAAAAGAAAAAAACGAAAATAAAAATGAACAATCAAAAGACCCATACACATTAACAATTTACAAATGCAAAAATGGAAAACTAGAAAGACCTTACACAGAATGTGGACCTAAAAATCCATATAAAAAAATAAAAACAGAAACAACAAATGCAAAAGTACTAACAGTATCTAAAAATGAAAAATACATACTTATAAACGATGGAAATGCTAAAATATTTAATAACGACATAGAAGAATTAAAAGAAATAACTTTAAACCCCAATTACTATGAATACAACTTATTAACATACGAAAATAAATTAATTGGAATAACCTATAAAAAAGAAAAACTACCATCAAACGAGAACAACACATATAGTTACTATGACTTAGAAAAAGATAAAATACTATATGAGAATACATATCCTTCAATAGTATTACTAAACGAGCATTATCTTTTAGGTGCTACATTAAAAAATGAAACATATTTATTAGATACCCACGAAGAAAAAATAATAACTGAAATAAATCATTTATTAGAAGAAAAAGATGGAACAGAAGAATTAAAAATATATGCAAACGATAAAGACGTAATAACAACTATATACAATAAAGAGAATGATATATACAAAATATATAATATAGAAAAAAAAGAAAAACTCAAAAATATAAACAAACTAAGTATAAAAGAAAACTTTATTTATACAATAAAAGACGATAAATTAACTATCTATGATTTTAAATTTAACAAAATATCAG
>JAAVYQ010000072.1 GCA_022791215.1 Bacilli bacterium
CGGTCAGGGTTTCCCCCATTGCCGAATATTCCTAACTGCTGTCTCCCGTAGGAGTCTGGGCCGTGTTTCAGTCCCAGTGTGGCCGATCAACCTCTCAGTCCGGCTACGCATCGTCGCCTTGGTAGGCCATTACCCCACCAACAAGCTAATACGCCGCAGGCTCATCTCTAAGCGAAGCTTTAAAGGCTCCTTTAATATTACTATCACATTCGGTATTAGCAGTCGTTTCCAACTGTTGTCCCCAACTTAGAGGTAGATAACCCACGTGTTACTCACCCGTTCGCCACTGAGTGCAAGATCCACGTCCATCATCTTTCCATTTTTGAGCAAGCTCGCAAACTTCAATCAAATTTCAGTGGGGCACTCCGTTCGACTTGCATGTCTTAGGCATGCCGCCAGCGTTAATCCTGAGCCAGGATCAAACTCTCAATATAAAATCTATTCGATTTTTGGAATTGATTTTGTTTAAATCCTAACTATTAAACTCATTTCATTTTACTTAGTTTTCAAAGATCATTTCTTGTGCTTTTCTTTGTTGCTCCTATAATATATCAAACTCAGTTCTTATTGTCAACATCTTTTTTTATTTTTTTTAAGATATTTACAAATTCAGTTTTTACTGAGTTTTTCAGCCCTTTCTCGGGTTGACGGGTTATATATTACCACTGTTGTTTTAAAGATGCAATACTTTTTTTGAAATTTTTTAATTTTTTTTCTTTTTTTTATATTTTTTTTAGAAAAAGCATATTATAAACCCGTTTTTTAATAGCTTTTCTAATTTAGTATATGTTCCTATAAAAAAAAGATTACTATTTATTTACTTATCTTTTGATAAATTTTAAAATAGTAATCTATTACTTTTGGATCAAATGGTGGCACTCCAGAACGTTTCATATTTATTAATGAGGTTAATTCATATTTTATTATTTCATTAATTTCATATGGATATTTCATTATTCTTTTGTGATAGTTATATTCATTCCTATCTAGAACTCTAAATGCGCCATCAGCAAATACCCTTAAGTCTAAATCGTAATCGATATATTTAATTACACCATTATCAATTATAAATGGACTTGCTATGTTGCAATAGTAAAATAGTCCATTTCTTTTTAGTTGTGCTATTATATTAAACCATCTATTTCTGTAAAAGAACATTATGGCTGGTTCTTTTGTATGCCAACTTCGGCCATCTTTTTTTGTAACTAAGACATTGTTGTTGCCTAATACTATATAATCTTTTTTTATATCTAACACAACTGCTTTATCCCATGTTTTGTATATAAGTCCATTATGTTTATAACAGTGAATCTTGATTACGTCTCCAATTTGTATTCTCATTGATACGCCTCTTTCACTGATAACATTATATCATAAGAATTTTGTTTTTCAAAATTAATCGTTTTTTTTATGTAAACTAAAAGAACTTCTTAAGTTCTTTGTAATTTTAATAATTTGGTGTCCCATATCCTAAAATGTATCCGCTGTTCATAGGATAACTATGTAAACTACAGTCATCATTTAATGTATTACCTTCAACAGTGTAAACAATTCCATTTTCAGCATATCTTACATATCCAGCATGATCTGATACTCCATTATAATCCCAGTCAAAGAATATTAAGTCTCCTTCTCTTGGAATATAATCTCTACTTCTAAATAGACTATTATTTATAAACCAATTTGCTCCTTCACTTGCTCTTGCAAATTTAGGAATTGCAGTATTTAATACTCCCGCTTGATCAGCAACCCATGAAACAAATATGCTGCACCAATCGACTCTACTACTGAATCCATACCATGACCAATATGGATATCCACCAATATTTCCAACTTGTGACATCGCTATGTTTACTACATCTACATTTCCTACTCCTGTAGGTTCTATATAATTGTATGCTAATTCATAAGATCTTTTTTCTGCTGCTCTTCTTTCTTCTTCTTTTTTTTCTTCTTCAATTCTTATTTGCTCTTGTCTTATTTCTTCTTCTTTTGCTTTCTTTATTTCTTCAATATTTTCTATTTCTGAAATAGCTGGCATACAAGATTTTGTTGGAAGTAATGCTATTGTATTTTCTTCAATTGTGTAAGCTGTTGTAGGTGTGTTGATTATACTTAATGTTATTAGTCCTACTAATATTAATGTAGGAATTGTATTTATCATAACTTTTTTCTTTATACGTTTTCTTACTCTATTTGCATATTTTAATATTGTTTTGTCTATATTAAATTTACTAAATATTTCGAATTCTTCTTCAGTTAAACTTTGAAAGTATTCTTTACTTTTCTTTAATACTAAACTTTGTTCTGTTGATGAAACTACCAATGGAGAAAATTCAGAGTATTTTATTAATATGTCTTCTGCTAATTTAAGTGAGTTATGTTCTATATTTTTTAATGTGTTTTCTTTGAGACTGTATTCTAGTAATTCACTTTCTATTAACATTATAGTTTTATTTTCTAATGAATTTTCAAATTGTTTTTCTATTATTTCATTAAATATTTTAAATTCTTTATTTTCTGTGAATACTTTTTTTATTAATTTTTCTTCATATCCCCTAAATATTAATAAATTTTTAAAGTTGGGATTAGTTATATAACTTAGTAAAGTCAATGAACAATGTATTTTTTTTAATTCTTTTTCTCCCATTATTTCTTTTATGTTACTTTTTTGTAATAGTTTTAGTATCTCTATGATATTTTTTAGTAATACGTCATCGTTTAAATATTCTCTTGCTTCTATTACATTGCTTATTTCATATTCTTTTTCTTCTATTATGTCTATTCCATGCATTAGTGGGAATATGTATTCTATCCATTTACTTTCTTTTTTCCCTTTTTTTATTTCAGATATCGCTTGATTAAAAATCTCTTTTTGTTTTGATTTATATCTGTTTAGATTTTTTCTCATTTTATACTCTCCTTGTATTGTTCTTTACAAGGATATCAAAAAAAATCAACTTTGTCAAATTTGTGTAAAATTCAGTACTACTGTATTGACTTATTATCTTTTAATACTTCTTTTATTATTTTTTCTCCTTTTATTGAAGTATTTAGCATTTTTAATATGTCATTATGGCTATATTTTTTTGTTATTTTAAGGAATAAATTATAGTAATCTTTATAATCTACATTACCATTTAAAATTTCTTCTTCTGTAGATGTTATTTCGGTTTCTTCGTTGTATTGTTTACTTAAAAATGTTGCTACTCCTTCCCAAAGTGGAGTTATTGGAAATAAGCAACTCGAAAATATTGCATTTATTACATGTACAAATTCATGGATAAATGTTTTTTTATAATCGTTAAAATTTTCTTTATGATGTATAGTGTTTTTATAGTAACTATATGAAAGTATATATATTTTATATTTTTCTTTTGAACACCATGTAAATCCTATTACCCATTCTTGGCATTCATATTCAAAGAATTTTAAGAATATTTTATTTAGTTCTTGTTTTGTAGGTATGATGTCTATTTCAATTTTATTTTTAGGTTCTATTCTAAAGAATTTATATATTTCTTCTTTATTGTTTTTTAAATATGTTAGCAATTCTTCAATATATTCTTCGTCTTTTTTAGAGTATTTTATTTCTATGTTTTCTAATATTTTTTTCATATTTTACATCTCATTTCATTTTAAAAACACAGTTTATTTAACTGCGTTTATAGCCCCTTGTAATTGGGTATCTTCTTCATAAGGCATATTTTCATAGTATGATCCATTTAATTCTACATCTGGTTTTAGCCCTTTACCATTTATTTTGTTCCCATTTGGTGTAAGCCAATATGCTGTTGTTACTTTTATCATTCCTCCTGTATCTAATTTCGCTGTTTCTTGTACTGTTCCTTTTCCATAACTTGTTGTTCCTATCAAGGTTGCATTGTAACTTTCTTTTAATGCTGATGCTAATATTTCTGATGCTGATGCACTTCCATTGTTCATTAGTACAGCTACTTTATAATTTCTAGATGTTTTAGTTTTATCTTCATAGAAAGTTGTTCCACTTTTACTTTCTAATCCATATATGTTTTTTCCTTTTTCTATAAATAATTCCGCGATGCTAACGGCTGAGTTTAGATACCCTCCTCCATTGTTTCTTACATCTATTACTAAACTTCTTATTCCTTCGTTTTCTAATTCTTCTAATTTTGTTTTGAATTGTTCGTATGTTGTATCTGAGAATGTTGTTATTTGTAAGTATCCTACTCCTTCATAGTTTGATTTTATTACTGATGGTATGTATACTTGTTTTTTGTTTACCGTTACTACTTTTGTTATTCCGCCTCTAAGTACACTAATTTCTACTTCAGATTTTTTAGAGGTTTTTATTAGGTTTGATACTTCTGCTGCTGTTTTTGTTGTTACATCATTGTTTTCAACTTTTATTATTATGTCTCCTGATTCTAATCCTGCTTCTTTTGCAGGTCCATTTTCAAAGACATTTACTATTAAGATTCCTTCTTCAACTTTTGTTATTTCTACACCTATTCCTTCATATTGTCCATTTAGTCTATCAGTTAGGTCTTCTGTTGTTTCTGGATCTAAGTAACTAGTGTATGGGTCACCTACATAGTTATACATTCCTTGTATAGCAGAATTTATTAATCCTTTTTCGTCTACTTTTTCTACATAACTTTCTAGTATATTATTGTATGCATTTTCAAATTCTTCTAGGTAGTCTCCTGTTCCTATAAATTTATTGTTAGATATTACATTTGTATTATGATAAACTACTAATCCTGTGGAAACTGCTACTACTAAGGCTGTCATTAGTATTATTATTGTTACTTCAAATAGATTAAATGTTGCAGTGCTCTCCTCTTTTTTTATTTTTGCTTTTTTATTATTTTTTTCTTCGTTCATATGTATCACACTTTCTCCTTAGTATAATCATACCATAAAGATTTCTTTTGTTAAAGTTTTATTATTCTATTTTCACATAATTTTACTTTTTGTTTATATTTTAATATTATTATGTATTCTTCTATTAATCTTATGTAAGTCATCGCATTATCTTTACTTATTAATTTTATATAAAAAGAAAACTCCAGTTTTTACTGAAGATTTTATTTCTTATTTTCTTAAACTTAAATTAGAACTTTCTATTCCGTTTGTTTTTAAGTCTTTTTTAAGTGCTTCACATCCTGCATTAACTAATTCTTGTTCTAAGTCTGATATAGTCCATACCTTAGCATTTAGAAGTCCTTCTCCAAACTTTATTGTGTCTGCACCTAATTCTTTACCAATAGAATATAATCCATAATAGTTAATCCATTCATTGAATGTTATAGCATTTTTAAATGCTCCTTCTAATGCTCCATTTGTATAAAGTTCATATTTAGCAAGTATTAATTTCTTCTTAGTTTCCTTTCTTTTTTCTTTACTCATTATTCTTTTCCCCCTTAACTGATTATAATTGTACCATAAAAAGTATAAGATGTCAATGGTTTGTATTTTATTTTGTCTTTTAGCATTTTTCTTATA
>JAAVYQ010000073.1 GCA_022791215.1 Bacilli bacterium
AAGAGGCCGAAGAGGTGCCCCTGCTAAGGGCATAGGACGGGAAACTGTCGCGAGGGTTCGAATCCCTCTCACTCCGCCATTTAATTTTAAATATATTGGAGTTTTTTTACAAGTTTTTAGTAAAACGACAAATTATTATAAGAGGAAAAATCCTCTTTTTAATTTGTCGTTTTAACATTATTTGACTTTTGTGAAATAATCTTTTTTTATTTTTATTTGGAGCGGTTTATAATTTAAATTACCACATTTCACTATATTTTCCTTCTTCTTTATAATATTCATCCATTAATATTATATCAGTAAATTCGCTTTTTATTATTTGTGTTTGTGTAAATTCTCTTACTCTTGTTCCTGTTTCGTAACTTTCTCCTACATATA
Source organism: Bacilli bacterium (assembly GCA_022791215.1). Classification (GTDB taxonomy): domain Bacteria; phylum Bacillota_I; class Bacilli_A; order RF39; family UBA660; genus MGBC139354. The sequence continues at coordinate 379 of JAAVYQ010000073.1, forward strand.
TTATGTTTTTGTCTATTCCTATTATCATCGCTATGTGCCCATCAAATCCTATTAAATCTCCTGCTTTGACTTTTCCACTTTTTAATAATTCTTCAGTTATTTTTTCTTTTGGTCTTAAGTCTAGTAGTTCATTGTTTATGTAACTATAGTCCCCTGACCCTACATCTTTGATGTCATATCCCGCATTGTATAATGCCCATGTTATAAATCCACTACAATTTAGTCCGTTTTCTGTATATTTTTTGTAATGTATGTCTTTTAGTGGACATCCCCACATTGCAGGACCTGTTTCTGTACTTTCTTCTATTTCTTTATATTTGTCTTCTAATAAATATAGTCCTTTGTGATAGTATCTTCCTTCTCCATCTATGTGAAGTATGTTTGAGTGATTTTCTAATCTACCATTCTCGTAAAAGTAATTTATATTGTTTTTAAAGTTTAATAAAAGAAATCTTGCTGCTTCTAATGCTCCACTTCTACTCATATAGCCTTTTTCTTTTATTTTGTATTCTAATATTTCGTCTAGTAATTTTGCTTCTTCTTCATTATATTGTTTGCATTTTAAAAATGCTTTTTCGTTATTTATTTCAGGTGCTGTTATTAAATTTGTAACAATCACTTTTGTTTGTTTTTCTTCTCCGTTTGATATTTTAATGGTTAGTGTCGCTTCTCCTGCTTTTTTCCCTTTTATACTGTCTCCTACTATTTTAAATATTTCTTTATTACTGCTCTTTAATTCAATTTTATAGTCTAATCCATCTTTTTCTTCTATTTTTATTTGGGGGCTAATGCTTTCTTCTAATGCTAAATATATTATGTCAGGTACTTCAAATGTTATTATGTTTAATTCATCTAATTTTTCAGTAGGCTCTTCTATTTCTTTTGATACACTTTTGTTTTTGTTAAAGTATACTAAACTGCTTGCTATTATTACTAATATTATTGCTACAATAGTTAGTTTTTTCATTTACACCCTCCTTTTATTTATTTTTGACTTTTTTGGATTAACCATTCAAATATTTTGCTGTCTTCTGTTATTTCTGGATGAAACATTACTCCTAGTATGTTGTCATTATATTCTATTGCTTCTATTTCATTATCTTCACTTGTGGCACTTATTAATTTTTTTATCATGCGATTTATTCCTGTTGAATGTAAACTTACCACATCTATTTTTTCTTCTTTGTATATTTTATGCATTATACTGTCTTTTACTATTTTTATTTTATGTTTTGCTTCTTTTATCGTTTTTTCTTCTTTGGTTACTGTATTGTTATGTATGTTTGGTTCGTTTAATTTTTTTAAGTAAGGGTTTTGAATCTTGTTTTTTATATATATTTCTTCGTAGTTTAAATTAAGTTCTTTCTTTTTGTCTTCTAAAACATTTAAGAAAATTGATATCGCTTCCGCCCCTAAACATATTCCTAATACTGGTTTGTTATTTTTTATAGCATCTTCAAATATAATATTGTATTCTATTAGTACTTTATTTCCTCCTGGGTATAAGTAGCCATCACATAGTTTTAGATAGTTTTTTGGATTTGGATTTAATAGTCCAATTGCTATTCCTCCTGCTTGCGTTATTTTCTCTTCATACATTTTTACAAATTTGCTTACTTCTTGATATGGATCGTTTTTTTCGTTTTTTATGTTATATGTGGGAACTATGCCTATTATAGGTTTTTGTTTCATTTTATTCACCTTCTATATTATGATTATAACAAATATTAAAAGAATAACCAACTGTTTAAAGGTTTATTCTCTATAGTAAATACTGATATTAATCCAAATATTAGTATTATACTTATTGTTAATAAGTAACTATTAAATGCTATCGTTCTAGAGAAGAATGATGTTGTAGATAGTTGTTTTAATATATACGACATTAGTATTGCTCCATTTAATATTAATTTGGAGATTATTGAAGGTTTTATTCATTTTCTAACATGGGTTGCTTATTTTATCTTTTCCTTTTTAATAAAATTATAATAAAAAATAATAGAATTTATTATTAAATCACTTCTTAACTAAACTTGCTACAATAGATGGTATTAAATATATTATACTATTAAAGTAAAAAAATGGATTTAGTAAAACTAAAAAATATTTAAAACTACCAAGAAATACTATCAATTCAATTGCTTTTTCTAATATCATTAAAACTAT
>JAAVYQ010000074.1 GCA_022791215.1 Bacilli bacterium
ACTTAAATATAAGAAAAAGTTATACATTACATAAGAAATATTTATTATACTTATATAACATAAAAATATATAATATAACTGAAAGGAAAGATAAACATGAATAATGAAATATATTTAGAATTTACAAGAATAAGGAAAAAAGAAGAACAAGAGTCAAAAGATATAGAAAATTTATTTAGCATTATTGATTTTAAAAACTACTTTAAAACTGAAGAAAGCAAAAAAGCAATTCAAGAAATACAAGGATATCTAAGAAAAGCACAACAAAGAGATTATAAACATTTATATGAAATAAGAAATAAATTATTAAATACTTGCGATCATGAAATAATAATAAAAACACAAGAAACTTTGATGTGTGCAATATGTGGAAAAAGAATAAATGCTTTAGAAGAGCATCCAAATATAATGATTGAAATTGAAGATTATACGGAATTAGAAGATATATTAAAAATAGCTGAAGAAACAATAGAAGAAATTGCGAATGAAAACTTAATTTTAATAGAAAACTTTGAAACAATATTTAGAGAAAAAATAAAAGTACACATCCAAACAAAGCAACATTCATATAAAATAAGGAGAAACAAATGACAAAAAATGAAATATTAGAATTAATAGAATATAGAAGAAAACTAGAAGAATCACATTTAGGAGACCAAAACAAAAATAGAAATAAAGATTTATTAGACATAGAAATACCTGACATACCTACAATAAACGAAAATTTACAAGCAATAAAAAAAGAATTACAACAATTAAAAGCCACAAAACAAAAAGCGATAGACTATGTAAAAGCTAAGAAAAAAGCAATAGAAAAAATTAAGTGTACACATCCTTTAATATACACTTCACAAGGTGGAGGTTTTGGAGTTGAAGAAAGTTATAAGCCAAGAAGATGCATACTTTGTAGAAAAAAATTAACAGAAAAAAAGTCAAACACTGTAGAATTAAAAGATAGTTTTTACGATGAAGAAAGACTAATAAAAAATTATAATTTCTCATATCTATATCCATTAATAATAGAAATACTAAAAAAATATAATTCAGATGAAGAAGTTGATTTAAACGAAGAATTTTTAAACTTATTTAAACAAGATATTATAGGAGAAGTAAAAATAAATGGAATAAAATATAAAAGGACATATAAGATCTTAATGATTGGAGAAAGCATAAATAACAAGCCCAATAAAGACTTATTAACAATTATAAAACATATAAATAATATTCCAAGAATAAATTTAGAAGTAGTTATCTCACAAGATATAGAATATCCGAGAAGCAAGGAAGAATTTAACACACTAGAAGATTTAAAAAATATTTTAAAAGAAAAAGCCAAAAATAAATATGACTTAATTATAGATTTAACAAACATACTTGAATTTCAAATCGTAAATGGAGAAATAAAAGCCAACTACAAACAAATTAACTTAGAAGAATTATTTCCTAACACAACTATAGCATTTGAAAACTTATTTAAAAACAACGAATCATTAACACAAGATATAAAAAGACTTATACTGTAAACTCATAAATACCCTGTTTCAATATAAAGAAGCAGGGTTCAATAATGCATACAAATCTTTTTTTATTCAAAATTTATAACAATAATTTTAAATTTAATCAACATTAATTCAAAAAAGCATATTATATAATATAACAATTTGACAAATGAAGATTATTATTGTAAAATAATTCTACAAGAAACAAAAAATGGACCTATAGCCAAGTGGTAAGGCATGGGACTGCAACTCCCTGATCGTTGGTTCAAATCCGACTAGGTCCTCCATTGGGAAATCTGTCCGAACTTTTATAGTTTAGGACTTAAATATAAAGGTATCAATTTCAATAAGAAGTTGGTACTTTTTTAGTGTTTAAGTGAAAGGATGGATTTTAAATGATTAATATTACTACAAAGGAATTAGAAATGGAAAGTGAGTTAAAAAAGAAAATAGAATTTATATGTGATTTTTGTAATACTAAACCTACTATTATTAATGGTAATATTCGTAATATTACTCGCACGAATTTAAGTTATGTTGAGCCACATAGAATTATTATTAAAGGTATAACCTTTCTTGCTTTTAATTACTCTAAAACTTTATATATAAATAATCTATCAGAAAGTATAGAATTAAAAGATTTAGAAACCTTTATAAAACAATTAAACTAAATATAAGTATTTGTACTAACTTCTTCTAAAAATCGCCTTAAAATAGGCAAAAAAGGTGACTTCTCAAAGTAAATTCCCGTTATGAAACTAGTGATTATAGTCGAATACTTATGTCCCGTTATTTTTGATTTATTAAAATAGTCTAAAAAAAGAAGTGAAAAACTGAATTAGACAACTTATGTCCCGTTTTTCACTTCTTTTTATCTGCCATAATTAGCCATTATTCGTTCGATGAATTTTCTAAATGTATACTTAACCTCATCATAATAAACTGGATCCAGTTTATATAAAATATAATACATATAATTATCTAAAAATTCTTCAAATTCTTTTCTATTCATTTTCATATTTTCTGCCTCCAAATATCTTTTCTTTTTCATTGCTTGTTAAGAATCTTATATTAGATTTCTTTATATCCTTAGAATCTAGATATTTCTTTATATTCTCTATATTTTTATCTCCTAATAGTTTTGGAATTAACATTACATCTTCTTCCTTAATTTTATGTATACCTAAGTTATCTAAAGATATATATTCGCTTACTAAATCAAATGGACACTTTCCATTTAGTTCTTCTCTACATAAACTATTTATATGAGAACATATTAAATTAAAGTCCTTTTGTCCATAAGATTTAAACGATACACCTTTAGGAATAATTCTTCTTATTAATTCATGATTATTTTCAATTGATCCTTTCTCATAACTCGCATAAGGATGACAATAAAACATATTAATTTCCTTGAACTCTTCTTTAAATTTTTCTATCGATATAAATTCTGCACCATTATCAGTTAGTAAAATTTCCATTATCCTATTAAATGCTTCTTTAGTTATTTTATCTCTAAATACTTTTAATGCTTCTATAACATCTTTATTTGTTTTTCTATCTAATTTAAGTATTAATAGAAATTGTATTTTAATTATTTTTAAAGTTAAAATAACAGGTTCGTTGTTATTCTTAATACCTTCAACGGTATCCATTTGCATTTCAATTGCATCAGGTTTTTCTTCTTTTACTTTTGAATAATCTTCATAAGTACAACCATCAACATTTCTTTTGTAGGATTTATCTATGTCTTTCTTATTATTGGTTTCACTTTTTCTAGGTAAGTCTATTCTTTTAAGTTTTAATTGTCCTCTTCCTATTTGTTTATATATAGTGCTCCTTTTAAAATTAAATCCATGTTTATTAATTATGTTTAATGAATGATAGATAGACTTATTTTGTAACACTAAATAATAAAAATCATTGTTTAAAATATCTATTTCTATCTTTGTATAATGTAAACCCATTCTATCACTTTTCCAATTATTTCTATATTCACAATCAGCGTTAGATGCTTTATAATAATATTTAGCATATCTACAGCCTTTTTTTGAAGTACATGAGTTGCAGATATGTGGAGAAGAGGTTAGCTTAGGACAAAGGCTAACTTCTATGTTTTTACAATATAAATAACATTCAAAACTTTTAACGTTACATTTTTCGTGTTTTAAGCAAACATTAGAATTATTAAAAGAAGATGGTAATACTATAGTTCTATGTTTAATAATTTCTTTAGCAATACCACTTCTATCTCTTCTAAGAACGTTGCCTATTTCTGTTATTTTTTTACCTTCATTTAATAAATTTTCTATAATTAATCTACCTTCATAAGTTAAATGCACATTATTCGCTTTTTTCTTCATATAAATTAATAATCAACTCCTTTAATTCATCTACTATTTCAGGAATAGCAGACATATACATATCGATTTCTTTATTATCTAAATCTTTTTCAGGATTATTTAGATAATAAAGATAAGAGGATACACAATTTTTAATATCTTCTAAATACAACAAAATTTCATATAAATTTTTCATAACAACCTTCTTTCTTTCGCCTACCTTCAAAATTAAGAAAATATCAGCATAAGCTATCACCTCTGATGTTATGATATTTTATAGAAAAGTAATTGATTAGACAACTAAATTCCCGTTTAATTGATTATAAGTTGATAACTATATGTTATAGACTAGTAGACAACTAAATTCCCTCATTAGTAGACAAGTAAAATCCCGTCTATTTATAAAACGGGAATTTAGTATGAGAATTCAGACAAAATTTAAAAATTAAAAAAAGTATTTACTTTTAAACAAAAATATAGTAAAATACACTTATTCCCAATGGGAATAAATATTCACAAATGTGTTCAACACACAGAAAGCTCGGTTTCGAGCTTTTTTAATTTTATAAAACTAAAAACCGCATCTAATTTATAGTATGCAGTCTTAATAAAATTAATAGTTATTAGCTTTTCTTTCTTGATAAGCCTTACCATGTTTACAAACTGGACAAACATCAAGAGCTTCCTTACTTCTATAAACATGACCACAGTTTCTACAAACCCAAATAGTTTCCTCTCCAGATTTAAAAACCATATCAGACTCAAGATTCTTAAGTAAAGTCAAAAATCTTTCTTCATGTTCCTTTTCGATAGCAGCTACACCATCAAACAAATCAGCGATATCATTAAAGCCTTCCTCACGTGCAACTTGAGCAAACTCTTTATACATATCAGTATGTTCATAGTTTTCACCTTCAGCAGCAGCCTTTAAATTATCAGATGTACTTCCGATTTTACCACCATTAACAAGTTTAAGCCACATTTTAGCATGTTCTTTCTCATTACGAGCAGTCTCCTCGAAAATACTTGCAATTTGTTCATAGCCTTCCTTTTTAGCTTGGCTAGCAGCATAATCATATTTATTTCTTGCTTGACTTTCACCAGCAAATGCAGCCAATAAATTAGCTTCAGTTTTAGTTCCTTTTAACTCCATTATAAATACCTCCAAAACAATAATAACATGTACAAAGAAAAAAGTAAATTAACTTCTCAACATTTGAATAAAATTAATATAAGGTGATAAATATGCAAAGCCTATTCACATTAAATCCTAAAGTATCAACAGCGCTATTCACTATTATAGGATTTATATTAATTGAAGACTTAAGTACACTTGAGCAAAACGTAGTCGGAAACTGGTTAATGCTAACTGCACAAGTAATGATAACCAATGCATCTAGCCAACAACTAATAGAAAGTTATGCAGCAGGAACAGGAATAAATATAAACTCATGTGAAATAAAAAATACATATAATCCATTATTTTATGACATAGAAAACTTAAGAAACATAATTAGAAATATGAAACCTACAGAAATGCAAAATATATTTAACGATTTACATAATAGATTAAATAAAATCGAAAAAATAATAAATGAAATGTATGACCATAGATAAAACACTAATGCTTGAATTAAATTGAAAGTGCCCAAGTATTTACTTTATCTTCCTTTTTAAGAAGTAATTGCCCATATAAAACGTTAAAGAAGCACTAAAAAATTGAATTTTTTATAAAGTGTGGTATACTACCACTTGTATGGAAA
>JAAVYQ010000010.1 GCA_022791215.1 Bacilli bacterium
ATTGATATAGGTTTAAAAGTACCAGAATATGACGATGGATATGCAAATCTTACTTGGTATAATAAAAATAATGTCAAAATAAATAATACTAATGAATCTGATTTATATCCATACTTAGACTGGGCAGCGTATCATTATCAAAATTATGGAGCATTATATATATTAGACGAGATATACCCTTTAACATATGAAGCTTCAAGTACAACAGCAGGAAAAGAATGCAATTTTTCAAAATTTTATTGTGAAAGACAAGTGTGCCTCTCACATATGTGGCATGCTTCTGAAATGTTTTTATATTTAGAAGAAATAGGATAAGCATATATTTTTAAATATATGTTTTTCCATATCAAAAAAACAACAGAAATTTTCCTTAAAAATTTTCCCTAAAAATATAATTTAAGGGATTTTTTCTATTAAAATAAACAAAAAAACGAAGATTTAACCTCCGCATACAAAAATCTAAAAAAAGCAAAAAAAGACTATAAAAAAATCGACCTACATGTTATATTATAATTGATAAGAATATAAAGGAGGTCGATTGCAAATGAAATTAGTCTAAAAAAACTTATCACTTACATCACTAGTGTATACGAAATTGGAGGAAAATTCAAGGGGTTAAAACGAAAAAATACAAAAAGTGACACTTTAGCTTCAACAGGAGCTAAGATGATTTATGCTTCAATGATGTGTCATCATAGAAGTTTAAATGAACTTATACAAACTAACGACTGTAGAACTACTAACTTTAAGCCATTGTTTAAAAGAACAGAATATATACCTAAAATGCATGGGTTAAGGGATTGCATAATAGATACAGATTATAAACAAATTGAGAATATAAATAAATCAGTAATACAAAAGGCAAAAGAAAATAAAGTATTCAATAAAAACACAATAGATGGACTTCGAGTAATGGCATGGGACGGAGTAGAACTAACAGAGACAAATAAAGACATAGATGGTTTGCCAGAGCGAGAACATAAAGATGAAGGGATACGAAAGTATATAAAGTATTTATGTGCGATGAATGTTGGAGAAAGAGCTAATATAATGGTTGCGTCAAAACAATTATTAGAAGTAGAAAAAGTAACAAGCAAAAGCGGAAAAGAAAGAGCGAAAACAATTGGAGAAACAACTGCATTTCAAGAAATGTATAGTGATGTAGAAAAGCAAGTTGGAGGAGTAATAGATGTACATGTATTTGATGCACTTTATTTGGACCAGTATGTAACAAATATGATAAATAAAAAAGGAAAGTACTTTGTAATAAGACTAAAAGAAGAAAGGTTATCAATATATAAAGATGCAAAAGGATTGTTTGAAAAACAAACACCAAAAGAAGAATATGAGATAGTAGAAATTATAACAGAAAAAGAAGTAAAATATTCTAAGAAAGCAAAACATAAAGATTATAAGAAGACAAAAATAAAAAGAGAGAAAAGAAGTATAACAAAAAACAAATTAAATAAAAAAGTCTTAATAGAGGAAAAAGTAAGCGAAAGAAAAAATAGTAAAGTAAAGATAAGAATTTATGAAAAAGTAGTTGTAAGAAAACAAGTGTGATCAGATTTGTTTGAAATGGAAGGATACATTGGAAAAGTTCGAGTAGTAAGAGCATTAGAAACAAGTGAGTCATCTAATGGAAAAGAAAAAACGAATGAGATATATGTAGTTACAAATATGTTAAATCATCCAATAGAAACGGTAATAAAAATAATGCACTTAAGGTGGAATATAGAGAATAATGGATTTAGAACAATGAAGCAGCAATATAATTTGGAACATATATTTATAGGAAACTTAAATGCAATAAACTACATTGTACAAATGATGTTTCTAGTGTTTAATTTAAAAGAACTATATATGAAGATACGACTTAAAGAAAAGGTTAAGATAAGTTATTTAGTATTTAATAAAATATTTGAAAGTGAAATACATAATACTAAAGAAATGTGGAAGTTGTTTGAACCTGATTAAAATAAACAAAGTGATCTTTGAAAAATAAAAAACACTAAAATAATATACAGGGAGAGTTTCGGCTTAAAACATAAAAACAAGAAAATATGCGGTTGAATATAGAGGGATTTCTTATATTATCTAGCATTAAGTCAAATTAGGGAAAATTTCTGAAAATAGATATTTTTACTATAATATTATCTAAAATAATGATATAATTAGTTATGAATAGAAAGGAAAATTTTTGGCTAATTAAATATTATTATTATTTTAGGAGGAGGTTTTTATGTGTGGTAATCCATTTGGGGAATTTTTGTCGTTAGTATTATTGTTACATAAGGAAGAAGGCCCATTTAGTTTAGAAGAAGTAAGAGAAGTTACTGACTATATACTTCGAGAAGGAGGTGGAGGACTTTATATCCATGAGTCTTATGACTATATATGTTCTTTATCTAGAATCAGTGAATATCCTGAGCTTTTTAAAAAAAGTATTGATCAAGATGGAAAGATTACATTTTCAAGAGCTGGTAATTTAAGGCCAAAATTAGAATTTTTCTTTGGTAGTTATGCACCAGGCTTTAGTCGTTACTGGTCCACTCTTGTCAATAATTATATAGATGAAGTTAGATATAGAAAAGAATCTTTTGTAAAAAGAATGAAGTAAAGAAAGAATTAAAATTTTGCTACTTTCTAATTTTTGTAATCAAATGTATGAAGAAGAGTGTCATACATTTTTACTTTATAAAATTAAAATCTAATATGGTGTCATTAGATAACAGCAGATGAAATAGCCTTCGCAGGAGGAGTATTTGGAGTAAACAATTTAAAGGCATATTATAACTTAGCTCAAGATGGAACAAGTAGTATAACTAAAGGTCGTTTTTGGTGGCTAATGTCTCCTTATAGTTATTATGTAGAAAGCAATAGTGCACGAGTATTTGTTGCTGGAAGTTGGTATGGTCGCTTAAGTTATGCAAATGTTACTGATAATCATATCATACGTCCAGTAATCTCACTAAAATCTAGTGTAGTAGTAACAGGAGGAGATGGAAGTGGAACTAACCCATACACAGTTGAAATGCCATGAAGATAAAATGAAAAAGAAAATATTAATAATAAGTATAATAACAATGGTAGCTTTATCTTCCTTGTTATTCATAAAAAAAGAAGATAAAGAAACTCCTAGAAAAAGAGAAATAAGCATAGACACAAAAGAGCTTATAAGCTATACAATTGATGGTGCGCCAACTACAAAAAGGCCAAATAAAGAAGATGGCTATATTGCAAACAAAATAGAGTGTGAAAATGATTCTGACATAATGTGGGACAATGACAATTGGGAAGTAGAAATAACAGATAGTAAAAAACTAGATCGATGTGTAGTAGACTTTCCAAAAGAAGAAAGTACACTAGGATATAGAGTTACAATAACAACAAACAATATAGCAAGCTTAGATAGTCTATCAAAAGCAACAACAAATGGAGGGACAGTAGTTATATATTCATTAGAAACAATAAAGAATGTTAGTGGTTGTAATGGGACAATAGAAGGAGATACATTAATAATAAGCAACGTAACAAATAATGTTACATGTAATATAACATTAGAACTCAAAACACTTGCAAACAAAATAAAAATAGAATATCCACCTTTATTAGAAAGTCCTGAATTAAATGATGGAGGGATACCAAGTTTATACGCAGGAACAGACAACCAAGGAACAACATATTACTTCAGTGGAAATGGAGCATCAATGAAAAATTGGGTAAGCTTTGCAGGAAAGAAATGGATAATCATAAGAATCAATGGAAATGGTTCAGTAAGACTATTATATGCAGGAGATGGAAATGATGCAACAGACATAGGAACAAGCCCTTTTAATAACTCACATGATCATCCAGCGTATGTAGGATGGAAGTATACAGTAGGAGGAAGCCTAGAAGCTGATAGAGGAAACACAACAAAAAGCGATGCATATACAAAAGTGGAGGCGTGGTATAATAGTCTATCAACAAACGATAAAAACTACATAGACACAAAAGCAATATATTGTAATGATAGAAATATAGCAAGTGGATTTTCATATAGTACAACAGCAACATTTTATTATACTGCTCACGAAAAAACGTATCCCGATAAAAAGTTAACATTCAATTGTAGTAATACGAATGATAAATTTTATAATTTTGGGTTAATGACAGCAGATGAAGTGGAATTTGCAATAGCTGCATATGGAACAAGTGAAAAGAAATCATATTATTACCTAGCTCAAGATGGAACAAGTAGCATCACTGGAAGCAGTTACTGGTGGACAATGAGCCCTTATCTCTATAGAGGAAACGGCAATGCGTTTGTATCTTTGGTGCGCGAAGGATCATTAACCTATGAATGGAATTCTCATGGAGATCATGTTATTCGTCCAGTAATATCACTTAAATCTAACGTAGTAGTAAAAAATGGAGATGGAAGTGGAACTTCACCTTATGAAATAAGCTTATAAAAATATTAAATCTTAAGTGTCGATATCATCAAATGTTTCAAATAGTTTTAAAACATGAAAAATAGGCAATTACTTGACACTTAAACAAACAGTATAAGGAGGTTTTGAAACAATGAATGAAATAAAATTTAACGAATTAATAGGAAGCAATATAAGAAAATATAGACTTATGTACAATGTTAATCGTGGAAACATGTCACAAAAAGAATTAGCAGAAAAAATAGGCGCATCAACCTCACTTATAGGAGCATTAG
>JAAVYQ010000075.1 GCA_022791215.1 Bacilli bacterium
ATTAAAATCGGAGATAAAGTAAAAGTAATTACTGGAACTAACAAAGGAAAAGAAGGAAAAGTATCAAAAGTTTTAAGAAATGAAAATCGTGTAATCATCGAAGGCGTAAACATAGTAAAAAAACATGTAAAACCAGGAAGAACAAATGAAACTGGTGGAATTCTTGAAACAGAAGCTCCTATTCATATTTCAAACGTAAAAGTTTTAACAAAAGAAGAGAAGAAAGAAACCAAAAAAGAGCCTAAGAAGACAGTAGAAAAAGAAACAAAAGAAGAAACAAAAGGTTCAAAGAAAAAAACTGAAAAAGAAAGTAAGTAAATAGGAGGCAAATAATGGAAACATTAAAAGAAGAATATGAGAAGAAAATAGTGCCTGCACTTACAGAAAAATTTAAGTACACTTCAAGAATGCAAGTTCCTAAACTAGAAAAAATTGTATTAAACATGGGAGTAGGAGATGCAACAAGTGACTCAAAATACTTAGATGCAGCTGTAAAAGAACTAGAAGTAATCGCAGGACAAAAGCCAATTATTACAAGTGCTAAGAAATCAATCGCAGGATTCAAACTTAGAGAAGGTAATAAAATAGGATGTAAAGTTACACTTCGTGGAGAAAACATGTATAACTTCTTAGAAAAACTAGTAACAATCGCACTCCCACGTGTACGTGACTTCAGAGGAATATCAAAAGGAAGTTTTGACGGAAGAGGAAACTATACTTTAGGAATAAAAGAACAACTTATATTCCCAGAAGTAGACTACGACGCAGTAATCAAAACTAGAGGATTAGATATATGTATAGTAACAACAGCAAAATCTAATGAAGAAGCTCTAGAACTACTAAGTGGTTTTGGTTTACCTTTCAAGAAATAAGGAGGACGAGAAGTGGCAAAAACAAGTAAAAAAATAAGCTGGAAGAAAGGCTCTAAATTTAGTGCAAGAAATTACACTAGATGTGAAAGATGCGGAAGACCTCACGGAGTATTAAGAAAGTTTGGACTATGCCGTATATGTTTTAGAGAATTAGCTTATAAAGGACAAATACCAGGCGTTAAAAAGTCAAGTTGGTAAGAAGGGAGGACTATAGTAAAATGAATGATATAGTTTCAGACATGCTTACGAGAATTCGTAATGCAAACGCAATGAAATATAAAACAGTTGATGTAATGTCATCAAAAATGACAAAAAGATTAGCTGCTATATTAGAAAGCGAAGGATACATTAGTGGCTTTGAAGAAACAGGAGAAGGCGCTAAAAAAATGTTAACATTAAATTTAAAATATGGTGCAAGAAAAGAAAGGGTTATAACTGGTCTTAAGAGAATAAGTAAACCTGGACTAAGAGTGTACGTGAGTGCAGCTGAAGTTCCAAGAGTATTAAACGGACTTGGAATTGCTATAGTATCAACTTCAAAAGGAATAATGACAGATAAGGAAGCAAGAAAAGAAAACCTTGGTGGAGAAGTTCTTGCATATATCTGGTAAGGAGTTAATATGAGCAGAATAGGTAAAAGAGAATTAGTTATACCAGAAGGTGTAACAGTTAATGTTAACGAAAGAAATGTAAAAGTATCTGGAAAACTAGGTGAAATGTCATTAGACGTAAAACCTGGAATTGAAGTAATAAATGAAAATGGAAAAGTTTTAGTAAAAAGAGCAAACGATACAAAAGAGCAAAAACAACTACATGGTACTACAAACGCTAACATAGCAAACATGATAAAAGGAGTAAGTACTGGATTCAAAAAAGAATTAGAAATAAATGGAGTTGGATACAAATTTGCTGTTGCTGGAAACACTTTAACAATAAATGCAGGATACAGTCATCCAGTTAAAATGGACGCTCCAGAAGGAATAAAATTAGAATGTCCAAGTGGAACAGAACTAACAATAAGTGGATATGACAAACAACGAGTTGGAGAGTTTGCTGCAAAAGTACGTGAAGTAAGACAACCAGAGCCTTACAAAGGAAAAGGAATCAAATACAAAGACGAAACAATAAGACGTAAGGAAGGAAAGAAAGCTGCATAGGGAGGTAAAATATGATAAAAAAAGAATCAAAAAACGTAAGTCGTATTAAAAGACACGCTCGTATAAGAAAAAACTTATCTGGTACAAGCGAAACACCTAGACTAAATGTATTTAGAAGTAACACAAATATATATGCACAAATAATAGATGACGTAAAAGGTGTAACATTAGTAAGTGCCTCTTCATTAAATATGAAACTAAAGAAAAATGATATCGAAGCTGCTACAAAAGTAGGAACAGAAGTAGCAGAAAAAGCTATAAAAGCTGGAATCAAAGAAGTAGTATTTGACCGTGGCGGATATGCTTATCACGGAAGAGTAAAAGCCCTAGCAGACGCAGCTCGTGAAGCTGGACTTAAATTCTAGAGGGAGGATATTATTAATGAAAGATAATAAAGAAAATGTAAAAAATACCCACAACAATAGAGAAAACAATAGAAGAGAAAGAAATAACAAAAAAGAATTCGTTAAAAAAAGTCCTTACGAAGAAAAAGTAATATCACTTGGACGTGTATCAAAAACAACAAAAGGTGGACGTACAATGAAATTTACTGCAACTGTTGCTGTAGGTGACAGAAAAGGAAAAGTAGGACTAGGAACTGGAAAAGCAAACGAAGTACCGGAAGCAATCTCAAAAGCAATCAAGGCTGCAGAAAAAAATGTAATCAAAATCAACTTAGTTGAAGATAGAACATTAAGTCATGATTGCATAGGAGTATGTGGAGCAGCCAAAGTTCTAATAAAACCAGCACCAGCTGGACGTGGAATAGTTGCTGGAGGACCAGTTCGTAACGTACTAGAACTTGCAGGTGTAAAAGACATAGTATCAAAATCACTTGGAAGTAACACACAAATAAATACTGCAAAAGCTGCAATGGATGCATTAAAACAACAAAGAAGTGTAGAACACATAGCAGAATTACGTGGTAAAAAAGTAGAGGAGATTATAGGATAATGAAACTAAACGAATTAAAAAATCATCCTGGGTCTACTCACACAAGAAAAATAGTAGGTAGAGGACCAGGAAGTGGTTTAGGAAAAACAAGTGGACGTGGAGAAAAAGGACAAAAAGCACGTTCAGGATCAAGCATAAAGCCTTGGTTTGAAGGTGGACAAAACCCACTATACAAAAGAATACCTAGTAGAGGATTTAACAATGCTAGATTTACAAAAAGATATTCAGTAGTAAATGTAGAAGACTTAAACAGATTTGAAGATGGCACAACAGTAACACCTGAAACTTTAAAAGAATGCGGACTAGTAAAAAAAGAATTAAGTGGAATCAAAATATTAGGAAGTGGAACACTTGAAAAGAAACTAACGGTAAAAGCTAACGTATTCACAAACAGTGCAATAAACAAAATAGAAAGTATTGGTGGAAAAGTAGAGGTGATTTAGATGTTTGCAACATTCAAGCAAATATTTAAGAAAACTAATGTAGACCTTAGAAACAGAGTATTATTCACAATACTAGCGCTATTCATATTTTCATTAGGAAATGCTATAGTAGTACCTAATGTAAATGTAAACACTGGAGACTTAGGATTCCTAGAATTATTAAACATAATGAGTGGTGGAGGTTTAAAAAGATTTAGTATCTTTGCCTTAGGCGTAATGCCATACATCACTGCATCAATAATACTACAAGTATTACAAATGGACATAATGGGAATCTCATACTTCCAAGAACTAAAAGAAATGGGAGAAGAAGGAAGAAGAAAAATAAACAAGATCAATAGATACCTTGGAATCTTCTTTGCATTCATAGAAGGATACATATATTCTTTAATGTTCTTACAAAAAGGTGGAGCACCAATAGAATACATACAAATAAGTATAATACTAACAGCAGGAACAGCATTTCTACTATGGTTAGGTGATGAAATCACAAACAAAGGAATAGGAAATGGAATAAGTCTAATAATAATGGCTGGAATAATAAACACAGTACCAAGCATGATGATAGATGCATTCAAAACATTAGTTCCGGGAGGAGCAAACAGATTTTTAGGAAGCCTATCATTTGCAATATTCATACTTATATACATAGGAATAATAGTAGGTGTAATATTTGTACAAGAAGCCGAAAGAAGAATACCGATACAATACTCAAATAGAAGTACTGGATCATACGGAAAAAATCAAACATTCCTACCATTAAGAATCAATAGTGCGGGAGTAATGCCTGTAATATTTGCATCAGCATTACTAGCGATACCAACTACACTAACATACTTTATAAAATCAAGTGGATTCAAGACATTTGTAACAAAATACCTAACAACAAGTACACCAATAGGATTTGTAGTATACATAATACTAATAATACTATTCACATATGGATACACATATGTAGCCTCAGTAAATCCAGAAGACATATCAAAAAATCTAAACAAACAAAACGGATACATACCAGGAATAAGACCTGGAAAAGAGACTACAAAACACATATCAAAAGTACTATCAAGAATAACATTCTTAGGAGCGATATTCATAGCAATAATCGCAGCATTACCTATAGTATTCAGTTGGGTATCAAAATTACCAAGTACTGTATCCTTAGGAGGAACAAGTATACTAATAGTAGTAGGAGTATTACTAGAAACATACAAACAATTAGAAAGTTCAGTAGCATCACGTGCATATAGGAGGTAAAATTGAACATAATTTTTATAGCACCCCCAGCCGCGGGCAAAGGAACATATAGTAGTTTGCTAAAAGAAAAATACGGATACACGCATATAAGTGCAGGAGACGTATTAAGAGAAGAAGTAAAAAACAAAACCAAATTAGGTGAAGAAATAGACGAAATAATGCAACGTGGAGAAATGATAAATGATGAAATCATGTTAAAACTAATAGAAAATAAATTAAAAAATATAGATTTAACAAAACCATTTATGTTAGATGGATTTCCACGAAAAATGAATCAAGCATTAGATTTAGAAAAAGTCTTAAAGAGCCTAAACATAGAAATAAACAAAATAATATACATAAACATAACCAAAGAAACAGGTCTAAAAAGGATACTAAGTAGAAAAACATGTCCAATCTGTAAAAAAATTTACAATTTAGAAAATGCTGAATTAACTCCTAAAGAAGAAGGACTATGTGATGAATGCAAAGTTGAACTAAGTTCAAGAAAAGACGATACGAAAGAAACATACGAAACAAGATATGATATATACATGAACGAGACCAAACCACTAATAGAATACTACAAAGAAAAACTTATAGAAATAGATGGAAGTGGTCCTGTAGAAGAAGTATTCAAAAACATAATAGAAGCGTTAGGAGAAACAAATGATTAGCAAAAAAAACGACGAAGAAATACGTCTAATGGAATATGCGGGAAAAGTATGTTATGACTTACTAGAAGCCATGGAGGGATTCATAGTAAAAGGAGTCACAACCAAAGAAATAAATGACTATGCAGACAAATTTATAAGAAGTAGAGACTGCATTCCATCCGAACTAGGATATGAGGGATATCCAGCAAGTATATGTACATCCATAAACGAAGAAGTAGTACATGGAATACCTAGGGATAGGAAACTAAAAGAAGGAGACATAATATCATTAGACGTAGTTGCTAGTTACAAAGGCTATCATGCAGACACTGCAAGAACGTATAAAGTAGGAAAAATATCAAAAGAAAAAGAAGAACTAATGATACACACAAAAGAAGCTTTATACGAAGGACTAAGTGTCATAAAAGAAGGGGCAAAACTAAACGACATATGTGAAGCTATAGAAAATGTAGCTAAAAAATATGGATACGGAGTAATCCAAGAATTAACAGGACATGGAATCGGAAAGACCATGCATGAAGATCCATACATTCCTAACTATAGTAATGAAGAATCAAAAAACATAACATTAGAAAAAGGAATGACGCTAGCGATCGAGCCAATGTTTAGTTTAAAAGGAAGAAAAGTGTGGTTATTAGAAGATGACTGGACAATTTCAACACAAGATGGGAGCCCAGCTGCTCATTATGAACACACAATAGTTGTAACCGAAGAAGGTTATAAAATACTAACAGGAGAGTGAATAAATGGCTAAAAAAGGTTATATAGAAGCTGAAGGAAAAGTTTTAGAAGTAATCCCAGGAGGGGATTTCAAGGTAAAACTTGAGAACGGTCATATTGTAGAAGCTCGCGTTTCTGGAAAAATGCGATTAAACCTAATTCGTATTTTTCCAGGTGATACAGTATTACTAGAAATCCCAATTTGTGACTTAACACGTGGGCGTATAATATATAGAAAATAACGGAGGTAAGAAAAATGAAAGTAAGACCATCAGTAAAACCAATGTGCGAAAAATGCAAAGTAATTAAAAGAAAAGGAAAAGTAATGGTAATTTGTGAAAATCCAAAACACAAACAAAGACAAGGTTAATAGGAGGTTATTATGGCACGTATAAAAAATATTGATTTACCAAAAGACAAAAGAGTTGTAATAGGACTAACTTATATCTACGGAATAGGTCCATCAAGAGCAAAGAAAATTTGTGCATCTGCTGGAGTTAGCGAAGATATAAGAGTAAAAGATTTAAGCATTGACGATATAAACAAACTAAGAAAAGAATGTGATAACTATGTATTAGTAGGAGATTTAAAACGTGAAGTTGAAATGAACATCAAAACTAAGATGGAAATCAATTCTTATCAAGGAACTAGACATAAAAAAGGTCTTCCAGTAAGAGGACAAA
>JAAVYQ010000076.1 GCA_022791215.1 Bacilli bacterium
CCTCCTTATCTGGGTTTGACAAACCTACACTGTGCGTTTATTTCCTTTTTACCAACAAATTTAGTTCTAGCTTTTGTTCTATCATATATCTTCTTGCTAGTTTGTTAAATTTGTTATACTTCTATTATAAACGCACATCTTTTAAAATTAAAAGGAGAAACAAAAGTTTTTTCTTCTATAAATTTGTTATATAATAATATGACCTCACTTAGTCCATGGGACCGAGGAATTGCAAGTAATATTTTAGAATCTTTGAAAGCAATGAGACTGCCTAAGTATAAAATGTTTACTAGCAATATAGATGAGGTATGTGTTAGTGAGAAAACTTTACCTAATAATGTTAAGGGAATGATGAGAGAGTTATATTTTCAAAGAGTTGCTTTGGAGGCAGTTAGTAAGCAACATATTTTAGAAGCCGAGTTGAAAACAGTTTTGGGTGTTCTTCAATCAGTTGTACCTGATGATTATGATATGTCTTCACTTTATAGTAGTTTTAGTAGTTTAGAAAGTATGTTAGGTGATGATCATAAATTGTCTTTATAGTTAAAAAATTTATGTGATTTTAAAAGAACTATTATAATGTCTAATAGTTCTTATTTTCTGTCGTTTAATGTTATTCCTATTAATTTAAGGTCGTCTCTAATTTTATCTGATAGTTCATAGTTTTTTTCTTCTCTCATTTTGTCTCTTAAGTTTGAAATGATTTCTATTAGTTCCATTTCTTTAGATGCATTATTTGTGTTAAATTTTAATCCTAATATTTCACATGCACATTCTTGTATAAAGTCTTTAAGTGATAGAAGTTTGTTGATGTCTTTTTCTCCATTGATTTCTTTGTTTATTATTTTTGATGATTCTAATATATAACTTATTGC
Source organism: Bacilli bacterium (assembly GCA_022791215.1). Taxonomy (GTDB): domain Bacteria; phylum Bacillota_I; class Bacilli_A; order RF39; family UBA660; genus MGBC139354. The sequence goes on from JAAVYQ010000076.1 coordinate 876, forward strand.
TAATGATGTGTTAAAATCATCGTCCATCGCTTTTAAAAAGTTGTCTTTTAATGTTTTTATTTCTTGATCGTATGTAAAGTTGTTTGTTTCAATATTTTTTGTTTCGTTATATAGTTTATTAATTGATTCTACAAGTTTTTTATATATTTCACTTGTGGTTTTAAGTTGTTCATTGTTAATGTCTGTGGGTTTTCTATAATGGTTTTGTAATATGTAAAATCTTATTATGATAGGGTCATATTCTTTAAATAAGTCTGGTAGTGTTATGAAATTTCCTAGTGATTTTCCCATTTTTTGTCCATTAACAGTTACTAAATTGTTGTGTATGAAGTATTTTACAAATGGAACATTGTTTGCTGATACGGATTGTGCGATTTCGCATTCGTGATGTGGGAAGATATTGTCCATTCCTCCTCCATGTATGTCAAATGTTTTTCCTAAATATTTTTCACTCATTACTGAACATTCTATGTGCCAACCAGGATATCCTTCTCCCCATGGACTTGGCCATTTCATTAAGTGATTGTCTTCTGCTTTTTTCCATAGTGCAAAGTCTTCGTTTCTTTCTTTGTCACTTGCTACTTCTATTCTTTCTCCACTTAGGTTCTCTTCTAGATTTATGTTTTTTAGTGAACCATAATTTGGAAATTTGTTTACTCTAAAGTATACGTTTCCTTTGTCAGTAACATATGCAAATCCTTTGTCAATTAATGTTTTTACCATGTCAATTATTTCTATTATATGTCCTGTAGCACGGCAACTTATGGATGGGCGTTTTACATTTAGTGCATCCATGTTTTCAAAATATATTGTTTCATATTTGTATGCTATTTCTACTGGATCAATTTTTTCTATTAATGCTTGTTTTTGTATTTTGTCATCTCCAGATTCTGCATCTCCAACTAGATGTCCTACGTCTGTTATGTTTTGTACGTATTTTACTTTGTATCCGAGGTAACACAAATACCTATATATTATGTCGAATGTTATGTAACTTTTAGCATGTCCTAGATGTGGGTATCCATATACTGTAGGACCACATACATACATGCCTACTATTCCTTCGTTAATACTTTTGAATTCTTCTTTTTTTCTTGTTATTGTGTTGTAAACTACTAAGCTCATAGTTTTCCTCCTTTGTTTTCTATTTTATTATATCATGAAATTAGGAGATTTAGTACTTTTTTACTTTTTTTAAAAAATATGTTATTATTAATATAAATGGTGGTTTTAATGGAAAAAGAAAGTATATTTGGTGTAAAAGTATGTGTTACTAGTTATGAAGAAATTTTAAATTTTATAGATAAAGACATAATAAATAAAAAAAAATCTTTTGTTGTAGCTATAAATCCTGAAAAAATAATGAAGACAAGAAAAAATGAATTTTTGAAAAAAATATTAAATAGTGCATCTTATCAGTTACCTGATGGTATTGGTATTGTATATGCTTCTAAGTTTAGGAATGGAAGAATAAGGAAAAGAATTACAGGTATAGATTTAATGGAGAAAATTTGTTTTCTTGCTTCTAATAATAATTATTCTGTTTTTTTATATGGATCTCATGAAGAAGTGTTAGATAAAACAGAAAGTGTTTTAATAAAAAAGTATGAATCCATTAATATAGTAGGTAAAATTTCTGGATATGGTAAAACAGATAGTGAAATTGTGGAAATTATTAATAAAAAACAACCAAATATATTATTTGTTGCTTTAGGATCGCCTAAGCAAGAATACTTTATATATAACAATATGTTAAAGATAAAATGCAATATTTTTATGGGAGTAGGTGGATCTTTTGATGTTATAAGTGGAAATGTAAAAAGAGCTCCTGTATGGATGCAAAACAAAGGATTAGAATGGTTTTATAGACTTGTTAAAAACCCTAAGAGAATAGTTAGACAGATTAAATTAATACCTTTTTTTGTTTTGACAATATTTAAAAAATAAAAAATTTGTATGGTTAATTTTATTTTGAGTTTAGGTAAAAATAATGATTGACATGAAAAAAGATGAAATTGTTAATAACTTTTTCATCTTTTTGCTTTAAATATAAGGTAAAACATTCCAAAATTTAGTATAATTTAATTAGCACAAAAAATAAATACTAAACAAAATATTGGAGGTGTCTTACATGAATA
>JAAVYQ010000077.1 GCA_022791215.1 Bacilli bacterium
AAGAATTTTATAAAGAAAGAAACATGCCAAGTGATGCCATAGTAACTAGATTTGCGCCTTCACCAACTGGATTTGTACACATAGGTGGACTATTTACTAGTTTTATTGCGAAAAAATTTGCAAGCCAAACAAATGGTATTTGTTTACTTAGAATAGAAGATACAGACCAAAAAAGACAAATAGAAAAAGGAATCGAGCAGATTATAAATGACTTAAAAAATTATGGAGTAGAATTTGACGAAGGAGCAACAAGCGAAGAAGAAGAAAAAGGTGAATATGGACCATACATACAAAGCAAAAGAAAAGACATATATCAATCATTTGCAAAATACCTAATAGAACAAGACCTAGCATATCCATGTTTTTTATCAGAAAAAGAAATAGAAGAAATAAGAAAAACACAAGAAAAAATAAAAGACAGAATAGGAATATATGGGAAATATGCAAAATATAGAGAAATTTCTATAGAAGAAGCTATTCAAAAAATCAATAATAATGAAAACTATATAATAAGATTCAAATCACCTGGAAAATTTGAAAACAAAATTACTGTAGAAGATGCAGTAAGAGGAACCTTAGAATTTCCAGAAAACGACTTAGACATAGTAATAATAAAACAAGATGGATTACCGACATATCACTTTGCTCATTTAGTAGACGATCATCTAATGAAAATAACACATATCATAAGGAGTGATGAATGGATAAGTTCATTACCAATACATGTGCAATTATTTGATTCATTCAAATACAAAAGACCTATATATGCACATCTTTCACCACTAATGAAAAAAGATGAAGAAACAATAAGAAAAATCAGTAAAAGAAAAGATCCAGAAGCAGCAGTGAATTACTATCATGAAAATGGAATACCAGTAGAATCGGTAAAAATGTACATAATGACTGTAGCAAATTCAAATTACGAAGAATGGCAAGAAGAAAACAAAGACAAAACATACAAAGATTTCAAAATAACATTTGAAAAAGTAAGTACATCAGGCTCATTATTTGATATGGATAAATTAATAAACATATCTAAAAATTACATAAGTACAATGAAAGCAACTGACCTTTACGAAAACACACTTAATTATTCACAAGAATTTGACACAGAATTTTACGAATTATTAACAAAATATAAAGATTACTCTATAAACGTATTAAACATCGAACGTGAAGTAGAAAGACCAAGAAAAGACATAGAAAGTTATAGTGCTGTAAAAAGAGAAATAGGGTATATGTATGATGAAATATTTGAAAAAGAAGAAGCAAACTATGAAATAAAAGATTTTTATACCAAAGAACTATTAACATATTATATAGAAAATGTATATGATGAAAAAGATGACAAAGAAACATGGTTTAACAAAATAAAAGAAATGTGTCCTAAATTTGGATTTGCATCTGAAACAAAAGAATACAAAAAAGAACCTGAAAAATACAAAGGCAGTGTAGCACATGCGTGTGAAATAATAAGAGTATCAGTAACACATAGAACCATGACACCAGATTTATATGAAATATTAAAACTACTTGGAAAAGAAAGAATCAAACAAAGAATAGAGACCTTCAAAATATAAAATCTACAAAGGAGTAGAAATGAAAGAAGAAAAATTTGAAATAAAATCGAAATATGACGGTTTAAAAATAAAAGGAACAATAATAAAACCGGAAAAAGAAATAAAAGGCTTATTCTTCATATCACATGGTATGTGTGAAGAAAAAAGTAGATACTACGATTTTATGAAATACTTAGCAGAAAACGAATATGTAGTAATAATACATGATCACCGAGGACATGGAGAAAGTATAAAAGAACAAGAAGACTTAGGCTACTTTGGAGATGAAAAAGGGGAAGCAATAGTAGAAGACTTACACGATGTAATAGAATACTTTCAAAGAAAATATCCAAAAACAAAAACCACATTACTAGGACATTCCATGGGATCACTAGTAGCAAGAAACTATATACAAAAGCATGATAAACAAATAGACGAATTAATAATAAGTGGATCACCTAGTAAAAATAACTTTGTAAATATAGGATTAATAATAGCCAAAATAATCAAAAAACGAAAAGGCGAAAAATATAGAAGTAAATATTTAGAAAAGAAAACGACTGGAAACTATAACAAAGCATTCAAAAACGAGCCTGAAAGAAATTGTTGGCTAACTAGAGATAAACACATAGTAAAACTATACAATGAAGGAGAAAAAACTGGATTTACATTCACAACAAATGGATACATAAATTTATACAAACTATTAAAAAACACATACAAAAAGAAGAGATATAAAATAAACAACAAAGACTTAAAAATCTTTTTTATCGCCGGAAGTAACGATCCAGTAATAAAAAATAAAGAAGAATGGACAAAAGCAGTAGAATTTATGAAAGACTTAGGATATCCAGACGTTTACAAGAAACTATATAAAGAAATGAGACACGAAATACTAAATGAAATAGGGCATCAAGAAGTATACGAAGACATATTAGACTTTATAAATTACTATGACAAAGAAATAAAATAAACGAAAAAAACATATAATAAAATGGTGATAAAAATGTTCAACATGGAAGATTGTTTAAATGCTGCGAAAATATTAGAAGTAGACTTTAAAAAATATACACCCAAAGAATTTCTAACTGGGATAAACATTGAATTAGAACATGGATTAGTAGATCCAAAGACAAATGTAACAAATGACGACTTAATAATAACAGCAAAAATAGCATTAGCGCATCTAAACGAATATCCAAATTACTATAACGAAAAATATGGTTTATTAGCATTCGAGCAATTTCTTAAAACAAAACTAAAGGATTTGTAGATTAATTTTCTACAAATCCTTTTAATCATTTAAAATACACTAATTATTAGGATTAATACTATCTTCCTCTAAATTATTTAAAGAATATTCTATGCATTGATTTACTAATTTATTAATAGAAATATTATATTTATTAGATAACTCTTCAATTTTAGTTAATAATTCAGTTTTAATTCTAAAAGTTTTTAATTCGGACTTATTATCTTTACTATTATTAATTTTAAACTTTTCCATACTATCACTCCAATTAAATTATACAAAAGTGTAATACATGTTGTAAGATACACAAAAACGTGTTGCAATTTAGTTATACAAAATGTGAGGGTGGAAAGGGAAAACATGAAAAAAAGAATATTAATAATATTGGTAGTAGTATTATTTAACTTGATTATACTTTCAGGATGTAATAAAGAAGAAATGAAAAAAGAAAACCAAATAACTGAAAACAATGGAATGTTAAGTTATACTATTGATGGAGAGAAAACTGATATTAAGCCTTCAAAGGAAGAAGGATACATAGTTAACAAAATTGTATGTGATAATGGAACTAATATGATGTGGGATAATGACAACTGGGAAGTTGAACTGACTAAAGTTGAAAGTAAAGATAGATGTATGGTAGATTTTACTAAGGATGTAAATGCTCAAGGGTGTAGAGTTACAGTAACTTCTAATATGCCTAGTGCGTTAGACAGTTTATCAAAAGCGACAACTCAAAATGGAACAATAAAGATTTATTCATCTTCTAAAATAGAAAGTGTAACTGGATGTAATGGTGTAATAGATAGTAATAAAGTTATTATAAGTAATGTAAATTTTAATCAAACTTGTAATATAACAATAGAAGATAAAACTTTGGCAGGAGTAATTAAATCAGCATATCCGCCTAAACCTGGAAGGACAGACTTTAATAATATAGATAATGGAACACCAAGTTTGTATACAGGAAAGGATGATCAAGGAACAACATACTACTTTAGTGGAGATGGGTCATCAATGAACAACTGGGTAAGTTATGCAGGAAAGAAATGGAGAATTATAAGAATCAATGGAAATGGAAGTGTAAGATTACTATATGCAGGAGATGGAACATCAGCAACTGACATAGGAAGTAGTAAATATAATAGTGCATATAATCATCCACAGTATGTAGGATGGAAATATACATCAGGAAATAGTTTGGCAACAAACCGAGGAAATGGAACAAAGAGTACAATATATAGTACAGTAGAGACGTGGTATAATGGACTTTCAAGTACAGATAAGAACTACATAGATACAGGAGCAATATATTGTAATGATAGAAATATAGCAAGTGGATATTCGTATAGTACAAGTTCAACATTCTACTATGCAGCATGGGGAAGACTGGCAAACAGTAAAACACCAACATTCAATTGTAGTAATACAAGTGATAGATTTACAACATTTGGGTTAATGACAGCAGATGAAGTAGCATTCGCAGGAGGAGTA
>JAAVYQ010000078.1 GCA_022791215.1 Bacilli bacterium
CATCTATTAATAACATATTTTATATGCTCTATTTGATGTCCTTTATCATTTAAAGAATACTGAGGGAATATATTTTGTTCAATATATCTTTTTAATTTTTCATTTACTGTCATTATTTTATCTCCATAGTACTAGTTTTTAAATTATATAATAAAAAAGTATACCTAAAGTAAAATGATACATGGTAAACTTTTATTATTAATTTATTCTTTTTCTATTTTTTTGTTTACTAAGTTATTTATTATTTCAGCAACTTTTTCTACTCCTATTGCACTGTTTATACAAATATCATAATTCGCTGGGTCGTTCCAAGTTTCTCCAGTGTAATGTTTATAGTGTTCACTTCTTTTTGCATTTATTTCTTTTATTGTTTTTTTAGCTTTGTTTTCAGGTATTCCATAGTATTTGATGCTACGTTTGATTTTGTCATCTATATCGCTATATATAAATATTTTGATTAGATTTTCTTCATCTTTTAGTATGTAATTTGCACATCTTCCTATTATTATGCAAGATTCTTTTTTTGCTATTTCTTTTATTATATTAGATTCACTTATAAATATTTTATCGTTGTTGTTAAGTTTTCCATAATACCAAATTGAGTCTAATTTGTTTTTTTGCTGTTCTAGTTGTGTTATATAGTCTACTTGCAATCCAGTTTCTTTTGCAGTTTTATATATTATCTCTTTGTCATAAAGTTTTATTCCTAATTTCTCTGATAGTATTTTGCCTATGTATCTTCCACCTGATCCATATTCTCTTCCTATTGTTATTATGATTTTTTTGCCTTGCATAGTTGTTTGTTCTTCTTTTATTTCAATCTTTTCTTCATTTTTATTAAATTTTGATAGGTTTTTGATTTCTACTATTAGGAATATACTCGATAGTATGAAGGCTATTCCATCTGCGACAGGTCCTGAATATAATATTCCCTTTATTCCAAAGTAATGTCCTAGTAGGAACATGGCTGGTATTAGAAATAGTACTTGTCTTGATAATGATAGTATTGCACTTTTTGCGCTTTTTCCTATTGATTGAAAGAATATTCCTGCTGGCATTTGTACTCCGTTTGCTATTACTAGCATAAGGTATATCCTAAATGTTAGGCATGCAAATTCTATGTATTTTTGATCTCCACTTCCAAATATTAATATTAGTTTGTCTGGTATTGTTTGGAATAGTATGAATGATATTAGCGTGATTATTATGCTTGTTGTTAACACTATTTTTAGTGTTTCTTTTACTCGGTCATATTTTCTGCTTCCATAGTTATATCCGAATATTGGTTGTGCTCCTACGCTAAGTCCCAAAACTATGCTGTATAATATTTGACTTATTTTCATTACTATTCCTAGTACTGTTATAGGTATTTCTGAACCGTATGTAGACTCTAATCCATATTTTCCTAGTAAATTGTTTTCTACTGCGATTACTAATACTATGCTCATTTGTGTGATAAAACTACTTGTTCCTAACATTGTTACTTTTTTTATTATTTTCCAGTTAGGTTTTAAGTTCTCTTTTGTTAGTTTTATGTTTTTTAGTTTTTTTAGGTATAGTATGTTTAGTATAAATGTTATAAATTGACTTATTATGGTTGCTAAAGCTGCTCCTTCTACTCCCATGTCAAATATAAAAATGAATATTGGGTCTAATATTATGTTTATTATAGCACCTAATACCATTGAGAACATTGAGTATTTTGGACTTCCATCTGCTCTTATTATTGAATTTAGTGTGGTTCCTATTATGACAAATGGTAATCCTAGTACTATTATTTTTCCATATGACATCGCATAGTCTTTTAATGCTTCTGTACAGCCAAATAAGTTTAGTAAGTCATTTAAGAATATATATGAGGTTAATGTTAATACTACTGATATTATTAATGCTAATAGTATTCCTGTGCTTACTCCTTTTGCTCCTTCTTCTTTGTTTTTTTCTCCAAGTTTAAGGCTTAGGTATGCACTAGCTCCATCTCCAAACATCAGTGATATGGCAAGCGCGATTACCGATATTGGAAATACAACGTTTGTAGCACCATTCCCTAGTATTCCTACTCCATGTCCTATGAATATTTGGTCAACCATGTTGTATAGTGAATTGACTAACATTGATATTATACATGGTATTGAAAATTGTTTTATTAGTTTTGTTATTTTTTCTGTTCCAAGTATGTTTTCTTTGTTCATTTTTATCCCCTCTTTCCTAATTTTTACATGAAAACTTTAACATTATAAAATAAAAAAATTTATAAGTCAATTAATGAATTTTTCATTTTACGTAAACAAGGAGATGACTTTTGTTTTTTATTATTTTAGTTTTTTTGCTAGTTTTATTCTATCATTTTTTAGAATTTGTTTTTCTATGTAATTAACTAGGAGTTCTAATTCTTCATCCGTTAGCGTATTACTTGGGTTATCACTATTTCTATATACTCTAAAATTAAAGAAACTGCAGTCAATATCAAAACATTTATTTTTCTTTGTAAATGTTAGCATTCTAAAATGTGCTTTTACAGGATATGCATTATTTGGATTTTTGGTTATACCTAAGTCTTTATAACTGTCTTTTATCAAATCATTTAACTTTTTATGGTCTACTGAAAATATTATAGAACAAAAATATTTTAAATAATCTCTATCATTTAGAATTTTAGAATTTTTGTAATCTCTAAAGATTAAGTTATATATATGACTATTCTTACTTTTTAAATCTAAATATATATTGTTTAGTGATGAGGGAATGCTTAAAGTATAATATGATTCTTTTTCTTGATATGATATAACACTAAATGATTTTAAACCATCATTAAGTATTAGTGTTTCGGAATTTATTGTCCAAGGCACATTCATTGCTTCTAACGTGTTAGGTGTATATATTATTTTATTCTTTACTTTTTTATTTATTTTTTCCATTAATATTTCATCTTTTTTTAAATAGTATATACCAAAATTTATTTCTTTCAAACCTTTTAGTAGTATATAATTAGGTAGTCTAACTTTATCTTTTATAATTACATATAGATTATAATAAGGATTATTTATTCCTTCTAAGTAGTTATAATCTATTAATTTACATATAGTTAAAAGCGGTATTTTTTGACACCAAATAAAACTACTATTTTGTGGAAAATTATAATCTTCTTTTGATACTAAATATTTTTCAAAAAACTCTATAGGGCCATTTTTCTTTGTAAATGATAATATAAAAGTTAATAGTGTTTGACTGTTTAAAATATTATATGTGGAATATTCTATACTTTTAAGTAAATTTGACGTGGTTTTGATAAATTTGATTAAATTGTCAATGTTAGAAGAGAACAACTCGTACAATACCCAGTTTTCATTTAGTAAGATGCTTTCTATTATTTTATTGATAATTTTGTCATAGCATTCCATTTCTATATAACTTAAGTTTTCAAATGTTTTAGGGTCATATTCTTTATATATGTTGTTTGCTATACTTAAAAATTTATAATAATATAATTTTTCTATAAAGTTATAAGCCACTAGATTTCTTCCATAAAGTGAAAATATTTTCAATGTAATTTCTATTTTTTGAAATGAATTTGTTTTGAATGAAAAGTAAGTAAAATCATTTCGATTAAATTCATTAGACAAGCTTTTCCAAAAATAATCGTTAAATATGTTTTTATTTTTATATACATAGATTTCTAATTCTATTTCTAAATATGCTATGTGGTCGTATAAATTTTCATATTCTCTATTTATGTAATTTTTATAGTCTTGTGGATATGCAATTTTTATACATTCTTCTACTTCTTTTAATTTATCTAATATTTCTTTTTCTTGTATTTCTTCTTCACTATATTTTATATCGTTTAATGCTGTTAGTATGTCTAGTCCTATTGCTTCTCCTTGTGTTTTAAATTGAATATATGTGTTTGTTAAATTTTCATATTTTGTTTTTATTATTTCTCTTTTATATTTAGTTAGATATACTTCTTTTAGTATTTCTAGTAATGCGATTAATCTTAGTTCTACTTCATTTTTCATTTCAATTATTTTTGATAGATATATTAATAGTTTTTTTGATTTTATAATCATTTTTAATTTAGTATTTCCATTAATTTTATCAAATATATTTGTATCTTCTTGAAGAAATAAATTTGTTATAAGTTCTAACTGCATGTTCATTTCTTTTTGTAATATTTTACTGTCTAAATCTCCACTGAATAGTATTTTACCTTTAATCATTTCAATGTATTCTTCTTTTATTTTATCAAGTTTTTCTAAGTTAGATATATTTAAAGATTCTCTATTCTGAATGATTATGTTTCCACTTAAATTTATAATGTCTTGAACACTTTCTTTTCTTTTTATAATGTTTTTTATTCTATTTATAATGTTCATATTTTTGTCCTTTCGATTTAGATTTATAATAATTTATTTTTTATTTAAAGTCAATAATTTTAGCCAAATAAAAAGCATAAGACTCTTATTTTTTCAAAGTTCTTATGTTTCTATCTTTCATAAATTTATTATCAAAATATTTTGATACTTGTGTTAATGATTTGTACATAAAAGGTTTTGTTGTTACTGTTATAGATATTAAGTCTCCATTATCATTATA
>JAAVYQ010000079.1 GCA_022791215.1 Bacilli bacterium
TACATATTAGCAATGGTAGAAGAACTCGAACTAAATCCAATAGAAACAGCACAAGGAGCATATGAAGGAATCGTTAAAGAATTCGTTTCATATGTAAAGTAGGGTCAAGTTTGTAATAAAGGTTTGACAAACCTACATTATAACACATCATGAATAACTATGCTTCTTTTATTTCACTTCAAAATTTGTTATAATTAAATCAAGAAAGACAGGTGAATTCAAATGAATAAAATTACTCTTTACCATGGTTCAAAAAATGGATTAACAGGATGTATATTACCAAATAGTCGAGAAACTTGTGACTTTGGCTCAGGATTTTATATGGGCAATAATAAAAAACAACCACTAACATTAATATGTAACTATCCCAACTCAAAAATTTACACACTTAATTTAGACTTAACAAATTTAAAGATAAAAGAATTTGACATAGATTTAGACTGGGCTTTATTTATAGCTTATAACCGTGGAAAAATGGACAGCATCAAAAACACAAAAATATACAATTACTATAAATCATTTAAAAAAAAATACGATCTAATAATTGGTTATATAGCAAACGACAAACTATTTATGACACTAGACAAATTTTTTAACGGTGAAATAACTGATCAGGCGCTAATAAATTGTTTATCAGCACTAAAAATTGGCCGTCAATATGTAGCAATATCTAAAAAAGCATGTGAACAAATTATTATTTCAAAAGAAGAAATAATAACTACCGAAGAAAAAATCAAACTAAAAATAGAAAGTGAAAAAAATAGAACAAAAGCTGTCAAAACAACAGAAAAGATCATAAAAGAATATAGAAGAAGTGGAAAATATTTTGATGAAATATTGAAAGAAGGAATAATTAATGAATAGTTTATCACCGTTAGAAAGACAACTTTGTGATTTACAAGGAAGACTTCTACAAAAATCTATAGAAAAAGGATACAATTCTAAAAAATTTATAGAACAATTTATGAAAAGTGAAACAGCATATAGATTAGACGACACATATGATAGACTACAATGGGCAGGAGAAGAATACATATTAGAAGAATTAAAAGACGAAGTTAAATTACTTACTGACAATAAACAATATTCATTAGACGTCATGTATTGGATAGGATATACTTATAGATTTTGGCATTATTACAAAAAAGAAAAAAGTAAAAACATATATAAAATTGCTGATGCTAAAAGAATGGCAGAATGCTATCTTGCTTTTCATACAATGGATGTTAAAATGGCAATTGATAATCTATACGAAATATATAATCAACACAAAAATGTAAAATAAAATATCTAAAAAGTAAACTTTTTTACACAAAAAACTCACAATTATCGTTAAAAACCTCATAATTTTTAAAAACTTATTAACACAAAATGTGGATAACTTGTCACTTATCCACATTTTTAATTTTTTCTAACCTTAATAACATCATCATTATTTACATGTCCTATTAACAAAGAAGAATTAGAATCATGCATACTTACGTTACTAGCAACTCTTTTCTCATCAAAATTAGCATAACAATATTTACAAAAATGTTTACAAGAATTATACTCTCCAATATCTACCATACAAGCACAACCACATCCTCTTGCATTCCATTTCTTAAACTTTTTACCAGTCATAACATATGCATCCTCTAAAGACAAACACTCTCCATTAACAAAACCATACTCACATAAATTATGTTCCTCAAAACAAGTTTGAACACTCATACCATGCTTAGAAGCACTCTTGCTAAACTCTACTCCTATAGTTTTATAATCATCCAAACTCAAATCTTTAATACTAAGAACATTCATATTATCTCTAACATTTTTATAATTATCCACAAAAGACACGATAACCTTAGAAACATAACCATTCAAAAGAGAACACAACTTATCAAATGCTTTAACATGATAACTTAAATCATACTGAGAATTAATCAAAATCGGATCATACCTAACCACAACATTAGCCTTTCCCAAAATCTTAGAAACTTCCTTTATAGAATCAATAACATCGGCCTTATCAAGAACATTTGGCTCAATATCCAGTTTATAAGGAGTTAAAGTCACATGAAAAATAATAGGTTTATCAATTTCTTTAAGATACCTAACAATAGGCTTAGGATTTTTAGTACAAAACAAAATCAAATCAACATCAGAGAAAAATATTCTACTAATTAACTTTCTATTAAAAGGATTTCTAACATCAACAAAACCCTCTTTATACCTATTCATAAACCATTCTGTATAAAAAGCAACAATATCAGTTCTACCACTGACATATAAAATCATAAAGCATTCCCCCTGACCTAACAAGATTATTTTGACTTAGACACATCAAAACCATTTAAACTTCTAAGTTCATTAAGAGATAAATTCACCAAAGGTAAACCATAACTAGCCGCATACTCTTTAACCATCTCAACATTTTGACACTTATCAGTATAAAAAACACCTAAAACTTTAGCATTAGAATTCAAAAAAATTTCATTATAAACACAAACATCATAAACATAAGGAACATTTGCATTTCTTTCCAAATTATTCACAACACTTTGACTAATAACATCCTGAGGCAAAAGCAATTTAGAATTTTTAAAATCACCATAACAATATGAGACCGGAAAAGAAACCAATTGAGAATTCACAGGAAAAGCCTCATCAATAAACTTTTCTTTAGAAGTAACGAAACTCCAAGCATCATTAGAACATATTGTATCAACTGAAGAGACATCAAAATCCAAAATAAGACCATACTCCCCATAAGGAATAGCCAAAAAATCATTACTAACCAAACATGCACAAACTTTTCTAATATTATAAGGAGAGAAAGAACCATTAGTAAAGCCATGAATCAAATATCTAAAATTTGAAACATCATGAGAAACTGGAGAAGATAAAAAATCTTTCCACCTATTACTAACTATAACAAACAATTCATTCTCTATATCTAGTATGCTTTTATAATAATCATTCAAAACATCACAAGTATTCCTATATTGAGGAGAAAAATAATAACTTCCCTTGCACAAAGAAACAAGATCTTTCAAAATAACTTCCATCTCACTGACAATATGTTCTAATTGACTAACATCATTAGTAACCTTTCTAGCACAATCAAGCACATACTTGGATCTTTCAACCATATAAGCCAAAGACCCATAATAAGGCTTCATATCCAAAGACAACAATTTTTCCTTTAAATCAGCAATTCTATTTTCATAACTAAAAACAGTTTCACTCATAAGTACTTCATAACTCTTACCAGTTTCCAAATGCAAATTAACAATCGACTTAAGTTCTTCAACATACAACTCTTTCAATAAACTAGATTCCAACATAATAGGATAAACCTTAAAATAATCATTACCAATATGTAAACTTTTAACAATTTTATTATAAGTACGAATCAAATCTATTAATTTTGAATTTATCTTACCATTAAATTTCTCAACAAAAGGATAAATATCTAACAATTCATTTAAAGTTCCATATTCCATACTTTCTACCCCTTCCTAATAATACCAACCGTAATCTCATTAAAATTTAACAATTTATAAAACTCAATACACCTATCAACTCATACTTTTAATAAAATCCATATAATCATCCTCCATAAACAAACCCAATTTACACAAATATTTTATCATTTAAAAGAAAAAAAGTCGAGTTAGCAAACACGCTAATAAAAAACTAACATAAATTATAAAGAGTGTATTTAATATTTTATTGTGCAATAAAAAAATTAAGTAATTAACTTCCCTTAGAAGCATTTTTTGAGTTTAAGTAAAAATTAAACTTGACATAAAAAATTCAAAATTGTTAATAATTTTTATGATTTTTGTTTTAAAAATAAGGTAAAACAGGTCAATATTTAGTATATCAGTAAATCATTACTAAGCAAAACATTGTAGGTGCCTTACATGAATAACTTCACTACAAATACTTATGAAACGGAACGAAAAATTGGCTATTTTTCAAAGAATATTTTTGCAAGTGTACCAATCAACATTTGCTTTATACTTTAAAATATGATAATATGTTTATAGGAGCATTTAGCATTGCTAAATGTCTACCTTATTGGGATAGACATCAAACTAATGGTGTCTTTTTTTTAGTACTCAAAATTATCAATAACTTGAGCATTAAAATTGCACAAATGTACTCCAACACAGTGTATGAAGTCTTTATTATTCATGTAATAACCCTTTCTCCCCCTAGTCATAATATTTTCATCATGTTTTTACTTAGTTGAACCACTTCATGTTTAATCAAGAAGAAAAGGTAAACACATAGGTACTAACTGCTCCTACCTACAACTTAACATACCTTTAAATAAATTGCAAACTCACCAATTTTTTAATATTGAAAAGTCAATTTTTAGATTTAATACCCTTTTTTGAAAAACACGAACTACACTAAAAGAAAAAATTATTCAAAAAGTAGTTAAATATTAAATTTTGAAAGAAAAAACTTTTTTAATAAATTTACACTAAGTATTTTTGAAAATACAAAAAACACTTAAATATAAAAATATTTTCATAAACATTACTAATATCTTAACATTAAGTGTATTAACTTTTTAGTCTAAAAAGACAAAGAATAATATTTGTTTCTCTAAAGTACATTTCTACAATAACTCTCGTTATGAAATGACCAATCATTAAAGAGAAATTACTGGACGAACGACGTTACTACCGTTGACGTTCGTGTTGTTCAAGTTGCCAGGGTTACTAGAGCCACCCACAACGAACACGTTCGCGTTACTATTGAAGTTATACGGACTCAAACCTCAAAGAAACTAACAACAATTATTACAATATTATCCCATTCAATTGTAACACGATTATTTTAGCCAATCAATATTTGCATTATACTTTAAAATATGATAGTATGTTATAGGAGCATTTAGCATTGCTAAATGTCTACCTTTGTGAGATAGACATCAAACTAATGGTGTCTTTTTTTAGTACTCAAAATTATCAATAACTTGAGCATCAAAATTGCACAAATGTACTCCAACACACAGTGTATGAAGTTTTTATTATTCATGTAATAACCCTTTCTCCCCTTAGTCATAATATTTTCATCATGTTCTTACTAAGATGATCCACTTCATGTTTCATCAAGAAGAAAAGGTAAACACATAGGTGCTAATTGCGCCTACAAACAACTTAACATACCTTTAAAGAAAACGCAAATTCACCAACTTTTAATATTGAAGAGTCATTTTTTAGATTTAATACCCTTTTTTGAAAAACACAAACTATACTAAAAGAAAAAA
>JAAVYQ010000080.1 GCA_022791215.1 Bacilli bacterium
ATATTAATAGAGAGAAATGATAATAGAGTAAATGATTAAAATAAAAAATACCCTAGCGACTAGGGAAATATAAGCCTGTGGAGAAAGTAGGTAACGAAGTCTAAGAAGCAGGAAACCAAACTTGTGAAAGTTTGGGGGTGAATTAATACGCAAGTTTTAATTTACTTTTGTCCAAGGAGTATGTTACTATTGTGATATATAAAAATAAGTGATAGAATATAATTCGAAGTCCTTATATATAATAAAATAGATAAGAAAAGAAGGTGAAAAATGAAAAATTTAGTAATAGTAGAAAGTCCCAGCAAAAGCAAAACTATAGAAAAATATTTAGGTAAAGACTACAAAGTCACATCAAGCAAAGGACACATAAGAGACCTTACAACATCAGGAAAATATGGATTAGGAGTAGACTTAGAAGACAACTTTAAGCCTAGTTACAAACCAATAACAGGAAAAAGCAAACTAATAACAGAGCTAAAGAAAAATGTAGCGTCAAGTGACTATGTAATACTTGCGACTGACCCTGATCGTGAAGGAGAAGCAATAAGTTGGCACTTAAAAGATGCATTAGGATTAGAAGACGAAAAATATGGCAGAGTAGTATTCAACGAAATAACAGAAAGTGCAATAAAAGAAGCATTCAAAAATCCAAGAGACATTGACATGGACTTAGTACATAGTCAAGAAAGTAGAAGAATACTAGATAGAATAATAGGATTTAGACTAAGCAAACTTATGCAAAATAAAACAGAAGGAAAAAGTGCAGGAAGAGTACAATCGGTCGCGCTAAAACTAATAGTAGATAGAGAAAGAGAAATAGATGCTTTTGTAAGCGAAGAATACTTTACAATAGAAGCAATATTTAACGATTTTGAGGCAGAACTTACAAAATACAAAACAAAAAAAATAGAAATAAAAACAGAAAAAGAAGCAAATGACATATTAGAAAAACTATCAAATGCATTCAAAATAGAAAAAGTAGAAAGCAAAGAAAAGAAAAAGAAAAGTAAACCTCCATTTACAACAAGTACGCTAACACAAATGGCAAGCACTCGTCTAGGATTTACAGCATCAAAAACCATGAGACTAGCACAAGGGTTATACGAAGGAAAAACATTAGAACATGAGACAGTCGGGTTAATAAGTTACATGAGAACAGATAGTGTAAGACTATCAGATGTATTTATAAAAGAAGCAAACAGTTACATAACAGGAAAATATGGAAAAGAATATGTAGGATTTGCAAAACAAGGAAAAACAAAAGAAAATGTACAAGACGCGCATGAAGCAAT
This sequence comes from Bacilli bacterium, assembly GCA_022791215.1. Taxonomy (GTDB): domain Bacteria; phylum Bacillota_I; class Bacilli_A; order RF39; family UBA660; genus MGBC139354. The sequence goes on from JAAVYQ010000080.1 coordinate 1,293, forward strand.
AAGACCTACAAGTTTAAATAGAACGCCTGAAAAAGTAAAATCATACCTAACCGCAGACGAATACAAACTTTATAGTCTAATATACGCAAGAGCGCTAGCGAGTTTAATGTCTGATGCAAATGTATTAGCGACAACTGTGACACTTGACAACAATGACTATAAATTTACAACTAGTGGACAAATCGGAACATTTGATGGTTATCTAAAAGTATATAACGAATATGAAGAAAGTAAAGATAAAATATTACCAGACTTCAACTCATACAAATCAAATGTAATAGTATCAAAAGAAATAAACAAAACAAGTCACTGGACAACACCACCTGCAAGATTTAGTGAAGACAAACTAATAAAAGAAATGGAAAGTTTAGGAATTGGAAGACCAAGTACATACGTAAAAATAATAGAAGTATTAAAAGAAAGAAAATACATAGACATAATAGATAAAAAGTTCCATCCAACAACGGTAGGAATAAAAGTAACAGATAAACTACAAGAGTTTTTTAGTTCAATAATAAATGTAGAATACACGAGTGACATGGAAACTCAACTAGATAAAGTAGCAGAAGGCGATGAAATATGGTATGAATTACTTGATAAATTCTATAAAGACTTCGAGCCTCTTGTAAATGAAGCATATGAAGGAATGGAAAAAGAAGCACCAGAAGAAACAGGAGAAACATGTCCACTATGCGGAAAAGCATTAGTATATAGATATGGAAAATACGGTAAATTTGCAGCTTGTAGTGGTTATCCTGAATGTAAATACATACCAAAAATAGAAAAAGAAGAACCAGTAATATGCAAATGTCCAAAATGTGAAGAAGGAAATATAATATCTAAAAAAACAAGAAAAGGTAAAATTTTCTTTGGATGCTCTAACTATCCAAACTGCAAATACGCACTATGGGACAAACCAACAGGCGAAATATGTAAAACATGTGGTGGATTATTAGTAGAAAAGAAAAATGAAGTATATTGTCCTGAATGCAAAAACAATAAAAGCGAGTAACATCGTTTTTTTAATCATTGTCAATCTTAAATAATGATAATATAATAAAAACATCAGGAGATGAGTTGAATGAAAGATTTAGAAATAATAAAAAGTAAAGAAGGAAAATATGGGATTAGAATTTCTTCTACAAAAAAAGTTATAATCCCATGCATGTACGATTATGATGATATATGCTTGATTGAAGAAATAGATGAATTAGGTGAAAAAAGTATTTACTAAAAGGCACAAAAAATAATAAAATGCTTCATGGTTTATACGACGAATTCAAGAATAAACTAATCCCGCTTAAATATGAAAAAATAATGGTAAACTCAAAAGGAATAGAATTAATAAATGGAAAAGAAACAAAATTATATAATGAAATAGAAAAAGAAGACTATGAAGTTATCCCACAAAAAATTATAGAAAAAAGTGGAAAATATGGTTTAGAATTAAATGATTTAAAGGTTCCTTGTAATTATAAAAGAGATGAATTAATAAATATTATGCATTATAAAGAAGCCTTACCAGGAATATATATTTTATTTAATAATAACAAGTAAATAATTGGATTCTTTGATGATTTTAACATTAGATTAAAACTAGGAACATTTACTAGTTATGAAATAATAAAGGATACACTTATTTTAAAGAATAGAGTAAAGGTTACAAAAAAGCAAAAGCCTAAAGAAGATTATATATCTAGTAAAACATATATAACTTTATATAATCCAAAATTTAATATATATATTCATCATAAAAAGCATATGGACGTTGTAATAGAAATCTATCAAAATAATGGTCATTATGAAGGATATTCGACAAGGACTCAAGAATGTATGAAAGAAATAGATGGTATTTTTATATTTGATAAAAATACAATATTTGATTCAAATACAGGTATTTATGAAAATAACGGAGTATTTATAAAAGTAAATGAATTAAATAAAAGAATAGAACTTTATTATAAAGGCCTAATAAAAATTTATAATATAATAACAAAAGAATACACAATCTATGAAAAAGCTAAAGATGGTAACAAAGAAAATAGTTTTTATATTTCTACAACTAATCCAGATGAAATAATACTTAGAGACTTCAATTTACCAAAAGTAAAAATTTTTAATGATTTTTATATGGTAAATACGCACTACATAAATTACAAGACAATTATATATGATAAAAATTACAATGAAATTATATGTTTAAATGAAAAAATAGATATCATAGAAATTTATCCAAATCTAGCCAATGTTTTAGGAATAGTAGTAAAAGAAGAAGATGCCAATCATTTGTGCTCAGTTTATTTAATAAATGGTAAAATATATTACTTTAATTCCGAAAGAAGAATAAATATGGTTGCAAAAGATGTTGAAAGTAAGATTCCATTTGAAGAAGTTCCAAAAAATAATATAACTGCGATTGAATGTGAATACGGTACAATTTGTTTAGAAGCTAATAGTGAAGCAGAAATAGAATATTTACTAGATAAAATCAATCATGAAGAACTGGAAAGATTATTGAGAAAAACATACAATAACAGCAAGAGATTGCAAAAAGAATATCCAACACTAGTTAAGAGAAAATAAATTTAATTAAAAAGTAGAAATAACTAAATTAATAACATGACCAGCAAAAAAGTATAAAAATAGAACAAAAGTGTTTTATTTTTTTTGAATTTATAGTAAAATAATACATATATTCAAATAAGTGGGGTGAAAAAATGAAATTAAACAAAAACGGATGGGGATTTTTAGAATTTTTCTTTTTTCTAATAGTATTTGTAGTTTGCTTAATCGGAGCATTTCAAGGACTAAAAAAATTAGGAATCATGGATGACAACTATCAATTCATAAACGACACAAACAATACAAGTACAAATAAAGAAAACAAAGAAGAAAAACCAATAATATCATATCCATCACTTGAAGAAAAATTAGTCAAAAGTGCCCAAAAGTATATAGAAGAATACTATGACAACAAGTTGGGATTAGACACACTAAACATACGAGCAAGCCAATTAAAAAGTAGTGGGCATCTAGAAAAATTAGAAGATACAAAAGGAAGAACATGCTCAGGATACGTATCAGTTTACGTCGATGTTGATGGAAACAATGTATACAAACCATACTTAAAATGTAAAGAATATACAACAAGTGGCTACGAAGAAAGAAAGGACGACTAATGAGTAATAAACTGATAATAATATGGGGGTCAGTAATAATACTATTAGTAGGAACAATATATTTTATCGGGGTAAAATACGAAGAAGAATTAAAATACATATCAAAAAAAAATGAACTAAAAGAAGTTGTAAAAGAGTACATAAAAGACAATCACACAAAACTTCCTATAAAAATTACAACAGAAGAATTAGAAGAACAAGAATACATAGAAGAAATAAAAATGGAAGACAAGATTTGTGCAGCAGACATAAAAGTTTCAAAAAAGTTAATATTCTATGACTATGACATTGAATTCACATGTATAAAAATAGAAGAATAAAAATAAAAAGAACTAAGTAAGAACAAAGACATCTTACTTTTTTCATTTGCCTACAAAAGATAATGGTGGTATAATTACAATATGCAACAGTATTTTAGTAAAAGTAAAAAAGAAAACAAATTAGAAATAAACGAAGAAGATATACACCACATAAAAAATGTTATGAGAATGAAAGATGGGGACAAAATAATAATAGTACACGAAGAAATAGCATACAACTGCATACTTGAAAAAGACTACAAACATGGAACAATAGAAAGTATATATAAAAAAGACACTGAAAAAACATATATAAAAGCATACATACCAATACTTCCAGAAGAAAAAATGAGTTTCATAATAGAAAAAGGAACTGAAATGGGAGTCAGTGAATTTACACCAATAAACTTTGAACGATCAAAATTCAAAATAAGCAAAGACAAAGAAAATAAAAAAATAGAAAGATGGACACGTATTGCAAAAGAAGCAAGTGAACAATCTAGAAGACTAATAATCCCAAAAATAGACAACATAAAAACAGTAAAAGAAATAGAAAAAATAGAAGGTGTAAATATATTGTGTTCTCTTGACAAAAATAACGTAAAAGAAATAAAAAATGTGTTAAACGAAAGAACCTTATGTGATAAAATAACTATAGTATTCGGACCGGAGGGTGGAATAACAAAAAGTGAAGAAGAAGAAATAGAAAACAAAGGATACACAAAAACTTCACTAGGAAAAAATGTATTAAGAACAGAAACAGTAATAATAAATGTATGTTCTATTATAAATTATTTGAATGGGTGATAAATATGAGAGATAGTATAAACAATTTTATAGACCTTTTAGTAAAAGGAGATTCATTTCTAATATTCTTAGTAATAATGTTAGTAATAATAATTGGAGTAATAGTATGTTTAGTAAGACTACAAATAAGTGATAAAGAATATTACGAAGACGAAGAAGAAATAGAAAATTCTCAAGAAATAAAAAAAGTAACAGAAGACTTAGTACCTAGAACAACATACAAAAAAGAAGAAGAGCCTAGTTTCGCAAAATTCGTCGCTCCAGAACAAGAAGAAATAGCGCCTAGAATATCACTCAAAGAAAAAATGAGAGAATACGAAAGACAAAATGAAAAAATAGAACAAGAAGAAAAAATAGATCCAATAAACGAGCAAATAGAAGAGGAAGAAGAATTTTTAAGCAATAACACATACGAAAAACCTAACAAGAGAGTTGTAGAACAATCGAGATTCAACTTCGACATAGACTTTGACAAAGAAGTAGAAGAAGCTATACAAGAAGAAGAAAACAAAGAGACATTAGTGCCTGATTCAAGATATAGTTATCAAGAAACAAGTGACAAAGTTGACGACTTAGTAAGAAGTAGTTTTGACATAGAAAACAGTATAAGCAAAATGAGCAACGAAGAAATAGAAGAAGAAGCATATAACAATTTACAAAGTCCATTAGAATTCAACGGATACGCAAAAGAAGAATATAAACCTATAAAAAGTATAGAAGTAGAAATAACACCTGAAGAAGAAATAAGCGACTATGAAAGAGAACAAGAAAATCATGCTATAATAAGTGCAAGTGAATTAGAAAACAAAATAAACACGATGAAAGAAAGTGGAGAATTTGAACAACATCAAGAAGAAATAAGAAAATACGAACAAGAGCTAGAAAACAAAGCTATCATAAGTTATGACGAATTACTAAGCCGAGCAAGTGATGGAGTAGTAAGTTATGAAAGCGAAGAAAAGCTTGGAGGAATATCTATTGGCAAAGTTGATACTAAACAAATAGAAACAGTAAGAGAAACTGGAGAAAAGCCTTACTACAAAGAAGAAGCATTTCTAGAGGCAATGAAGGAGTTTAGACGAGCATTATGATGAGTTTTTGTATCAAAACACTAGGATGTAAAGTTAATGCATATGAAAGCGAATATATACATAGCCTTTTCGAACAGAAAGGGTTTTTGTGCACTGAAGAAAATGCAGACATATACATAATAAACACATGCACAGTAACGAACATGAGTGACAGAAAAAGTAGACAAATAATAAACAGTATAAAAAAGAAATATCCAAACAGCATAACGATAGTATGTGGGTGTTATGCTCAAAACTGTTATCAGACAGGCAAACTAGAAGACATAAAAGCAGACATAATAATAGGGAACAAAGACAAAAGCAAAATAATAGAATACTTAGAAGAATATATAGAAAACAAAACAAAAATAGAACAATTCTATGATTTAAAACATGTAGAATTTGAAAATATGGAAATTCAAAAAAAAGAAAACAGGACAAGAGCATACGTAAAAATAGAAGACGGATGCAACAATTTTTGTACATACTGCATAATTCCATACATAAGAGGCGGAGTAAGAAGTAAAGACTTTAATAAAATAAAAGAAGAAGTAACATATCTTGTACAAAATGGCCACAAAGAAATAGTACTAACAGGAATACACACAGGAGCATACAATGATGGAACGCATGACTTTGCAGACCTAATAAAAGAATTAGTCAAAGTGCCTAACCTAGAAAGACTAAGAATATCATCAATAGAAATCAACGAACTAAACGAAAAAGTATTAGAAGTATTTAAAAACAGCAGCATATTAGTGCCA
>JAAVYQ010000011.1 GCA_022791215.1 Bacilli bacterium
AAATATGTATCTTGAAGAAGCATCTAAAATTATAGCCGAATTAAAAAGAACATTACCAAATCTAGATGAATATACACATCCGAAAAATTTATTAACTTTTGACGGATCAACAAATTTTTTAGAATTAGAACAAAATCAAATTGAAAATTTATTATTAGTAAAAGAACAAACAAAAAGTTTAAACTTAAAAATATTTAATAGAAGACAAAATTAAGACTCCAAAAAAGGAGTTTTTATTATTTCCCAAACCTACCCTATTTCCCGGGAAATACTACATATAATTTACAATCAAGAGAAAAAGTGATATAATTTTTGACATTCGGAGGTATGTAAAATGAATGATACAATTGCTGCAATAGCCACTGCTGTCGGGGTAAGTGCTATTAACATAATAAAAGTAAGTGGTGACAAATCAATAGAGATAGTTTCAAAACTATTTAAAGGTAAAGATTTAAAAAAAGTAGAAAGTAATACTATCAATTATGGATTTATCATGAATGGAGAAGAAAAAATAGATGAAGTATTAATATCTATATTTAAAAATCCAAAAACATATACAGGAGAAGATGTTGTAGAAATAAATTGTCATGGTGGAATCGCAAGCACAAATAAAATATTAGAACTAGTACTAAACAATGGAGCACGACTAGCCGAACCTGGAGAATTTATAAAACGAGCATTCTTAAATGGACGAAAAAACTTAATGGAAGTAGAATCAATAGAAGACATAATAAATGCAAAAACTGAAAGTTTAAGAAAAATGGGAATGCAAGGACTAACTGGAGAATTAACAATATTAATTAAAAACTTAAAAAATAAAATAACAGAAATAATAGCAAATATCGAAGTTAACATAGACTATCCAGAATACGAAGATGCAATAACTTATACTAATGAAATACTATCCAGTAGAATAAAAGAAATAAAAGAATCATTAGAAAACATACTAAAAGAATCCAAAAAAGGAAAACTGATCAAAAATGGAATTACAATTGGAATAATAGGAAAACCAAATGCAGGCAAAAGCAGTTTACTAAACAAACTATTAAACGAAGACAAAGCCATAGTAACTGACATTGCAGGCACAACTAGAGACATAGTTGAAGGAAGTATCATTCTAAAAGGAATAAATCTTAATCTAATAGACACTGCAGGAATACGAGAAACTGAAAACATAGTTGAAAAAATAGGAGTAGAAAAAAGTGAAAAAATAATAGAAGAAGCAGACCTAATAATAGCGATGTTTGATGGAAGCAAACCATTAAGTGAAGAAGACAAAAAAATATTAGAAAAAATAAAAGACAAAAAAGTAATTGTACTAATAAACAAAAGCGACTTACATACCCAAATAGAAACAACAACATTAGAATCATTTACTTACATAAACACATCAATAAAAAATAACGAAGGAATAAAAGAATTATTAGAAAAAATAGAAGAATTATTTAATCTAAATGAATTAGAAACAAACGACTTTACTTACATATCAAATGCTAGACAAATTTCATTAATCAAACAAAGTTTAAAACTAATTAATGAAATAGAAGAAGCAAACAATAATAATATAGAAGTTGACCTCATACAAATTGATTTAGAAAGATTATGGAATCTATTAGGAGAAATAATAGGAGAAACTTACAAAGAAGAATTATTAGACGAAATATTCAGCAAATTTTGTCTAGGGAAATAGGAGGAATAAAAATGTATGACATTATAGTAATCGGAGGAGGACATGCAGGTTGTGAAGCAAGCCTTTCATCCGCAAGAATGAACATGAAAACCTTACTAATAACAGGAAACATAAAAAATATTGCAGACATGCCTTGTAATCCATCAATCGGAGGATCAGCCAAAGGAATTGTCGTAAGAGAAATAGATGCTCTTGGAGGAGAAATGGGAATAAATGCTGACAAATCTCACTTACAAATCAAAATGTTAAACAGCAAAAAAGGTCCAGGAGTAAGAAGCCTTAGATGTCAAGCAGATAAAACTACCTATGGCGAAAATATGATTAAAACATTACAAAACACACCTAACTTAGAAATAAAAGAAGATCTAGTAAAAGAATTAATTGTAAAAAACAATACAATAAAAGGAATAAAAACTGAAAGTGGAGAAACAATACTAACAAAAAAAGTAATAATAACTACAGGAACATACTTAAATGCAGACATACTAAGAGGACATTCAAAAGTAAAAGGTGGTCCACATGGCGAAAAACCATCGCTATACCTAAGTGAAAGCATGAAAGAACTAGGATTCACAATGAGAAGACTAAAAACAGGAACCCCACCTAGAGTTCAAAAAGACACAATAAACTATGAAGAATGCTCTAAAGAATTAGGAGATGAAAAATATCTAAGTTTCAGTAACTTTTACAAACCAATCTACTCTATCGAAAAACAACTTCCATGTTACCTAACCTACACTAACGAAACTACACATCAACTAATACTAAATAATCTAGACAAATGTGCACTCTACAGCGGATTAATTGAAGGAATAGGACCAAGATACTGTCCCTCAGTAGAAGACAAAATCGTAAAATTTAGAGACAAAGATAGACACCAAATATTTCTAGAACCAGAAAGACTCAACGGAGATGAAATATATGTAGGAGGATTCTCTACAACAATGCCAGAAAACTTACAAGAAGAATTAATCCACTCAATGACAGGATTACAAAATGCAAAAATAACAAAATACGGATATGCTATAGAATACGATGCAATAGATTCAACAGAATTAAAAATGACTTTAGAAACAAAAAAAATAGAAGGACTATATACTGCTGGACAAATAAATGGAACAAGTGGGTACGAAGAAGCGGCTGCACAAGGACTAATCGCAGGAATAAATGCGAGCCTAAGTTTACAAAATAAAGAACCATTAATACTAAAAAGAAACGAAGCATATATAGGAGTATTAATAGATGATCTAATAAACAAAGGAATAACAGAACCATATCGATTACTTACATCGAGAGCCGAATTTAGACTATTACTAAGACATGACAATGCAGACATAAGATTAACTGAAATAGGAAGAAAAGTTGGACTAATAAACGATGAAAAATATAAAATATACAAAGATAAAATGACACAAATAGATAAAATACAAGAGAAATTAACTAAAACAAAAATAGAAGGAAACGAACAAAATAACAATTACCTAACTAAAATAGGCTCAAGTAAAATAACAGGAAAAATAGAAAGTTTAGAATTACTAAGAAGACCTGAAATAAAAATAGAAAATATAGAATACCTAATTGGAGAGAAACTAGATGAAGAAGCATCAGAACAAGTAGAAATAAATACAAAATATAAAGGATACATAGAAAAAACACAAAAAGAAGCAGAAAAAATGCTTACACTTGAAAAAAAGCAAATACCCAATAACATTGACTATGCAAAAGTAAAAAACATTGCTACAGAAGCGAGACAAAAATTAGAAGCAGTACGCCCTAGCACAATTGGACAAGCAACACGAATAAGTGGAGTAAATCCAGCAGACATAACAATGTTATTAGTATACTTAAAAAAGGAATATCCACATGAATAAAGAAGAATTAATAAAAGAATTAGAAAAAATAAACATTAAAATAAAAGATAATGAGTTAAAAGATTTAGAAACATACAAAAAATTATTACAAGAAAACAACAAAAAATTTAATTTAACTACAATAATAGAAGAAAACGAAATAAACTTAAAACATTTCTATGACTCACTTTATCTAATGAAAATAGAAGAAGTAAAGCAAGCAAAAACAATTTTAGATATTGGAACAGGAGCAGGATTTCCTGGAATGCCATTAGCAATACTAAATAGAGACAAAAACATAACATTAGTAGAATCAAATGGAAAAAAAGTAAAATTTCTAGAAGAAGTAAAATCATCATTAGAATTAAACAATGTAGAAATAATAAATGCACGTGCTGAAGACTATGCTAAAAACCATAGAGAAAAATATGATATAGTAACCTCAAGAGCAGTCGCGCATCTTAAAATAATTGCTGAACTTGAAATACCTTGCTTAAAAAAAGAAGGATTATTTCTTCCACTAAAAGCTAATATAGAAGAAGAATTAAGAGAAAGCCAAGAATTTTTAAAAACTATTGGATGTTCACTAGAAGAAATAATTAAATATACCCTACCCTATGAAAATTCAAAAAGAACAATATTAAAAATAAGAAAACAAAAAGTGACAAATATAATTTATCCAAGAGAATATAACAAAATCAAAAAAGAAATATCAAAGACTTGAAAAAAGCAAAAAAATACTATAAAATGGAAATATAAATAAAGAATAAGAAATGGGGCTGATTTAAAATGAACAGAGAAAGTGAAATAATCAATGTAAGAATAGATGAAATAATCCCAAATAGATTCCAACCAAGATTAACATTTAACGAAGGAGAATTACAAAGTCTAGCAGAATCTATAAAAATACATGGAATAATTCAACCTTTAGTATTGAGAAGAATTGGAGAAAAATTTGAAATAATCGCAGGAGAAAGACGATACAAAGCATCAGTAATGGCAGGATTAACAACAGTACCAGCAGTAATAATGAATATAGATGACCAAAAAAGTGCAGAAGTAGCAATAGTAGAAAACTTACAAAGAAAAAATTTAACAGCAATAGAAGAAGCACAATCATATAAAAAATTACTAGATAAAGGATACTTAACACAGGACGAACTAGCAAATAAAATGGGAGTAACACAACCTACAATTGCCAACAAATTAAGATTATTAAATCTAACTGAAGCAGCACAACAAGCACTATTAAAAAACCAAATATCTGAAAGACATGCTCGTAGTCTGTTAACAATAGCAAATCCTAATATGCAAATAAGTATGTTAAATAGAATAATAGGAGAAAGATTAACAGTAAGACAAACTGATGAAGAAATAAGCAAATTACTCGGAAGAAGTCCAGAAATTATAAATGATGTAGAAGATTCATCTACTAGTAGCAATAATGGTACAAATGAAATAAATTTAACACCTAACGCACCACAAACTATGAATCAACCTACTGAACAAATTGTAAAAGAACCATCATTTGATAACTTTGTTCAACCTACTCCAAGCCTAACATCATATATAAATCCAAAAGCATTTGATGTAGACATAGAAAAAATCAAAAACAATTCAGAAGACATAATACCAGAACACAAACCTAGTGACATAGATATGTTGATGAGAACTGAGAATACAGAAAACACTAATATAAGTGAACCGCAAAAAAAGGTATCATTAGAAGATGTTCCAACAAATATTGATATGGGAAGCATAGTCAATTCAAATAGCATGGCAGTAAATCCATTTCAAAATTTAGAAACACCAGAAACTCCACTAGAGATACCAACACCAACTTTTGAAAGACCCTACTCAGACCCTACTCCAATATCTCAACCAACATTAGCGCCTGGCAGCAGTCTAATAGATGAATTTAGAAGTCAACAACCTAAATATACAGAACCACCTATAAATGAAGCAACAAACACAAAAAGTATATCTTCTGCAATAACAGTCGCAAGAAACGAAGCAAGAAAAATAGAAGAATTAGGTTTCCAAGTTGACACAGAAGAATTCGACTTTGAAGACATGTATCAAATAATAATAAAAATCAAAAAAGACTAAAAAAATAACTTTTAGGGTTAACTACCTAAGAGTTATTTTTATTAAGACTTGCTAAATTAAAACTTGGCTCAGTCCCTTTAATATAGAACAAAGTATCCTTAACAGAAAGATCACTAGTACTACCATTAATAGGATTAACTATTGAAGCCGTAACTCCCTTAGGAATATCATACCAACTACTATCCTTTCCATCTAAATATGCTTCAATTGTCCTAGCCCATATTTTTTTAGTAACCTTAGAAGGAACCTGATTAATATCTTGATTATCATCAAAACCATTCCACACAATAACTAAAGCATCAGGATTATAACCAACAACCCAATAATCAGTATTAGTAGTCCCAGACTTAACAGCATACTTATTTGTTAACAAGCCGCTTACTGAAAGTAAAGTTGGACTTGTATAATCAATATAATCATAATTATAAGTATTACTCATCATTTCATTCAAAATGAAAGTATATCTAGGATCCAAAACACTCTCCTCTTCATAATTCGCTTCATAAAGAACATTACCCTCCAAATCAGTTACTTTTCTAACCAATCTAGGTTGATTTTTAATACCATAATTAGCCAAAGTAGAAAAAGCATTACTAAAATCAATCATATCAATCTCTGTAGTACCTAAAGATAAAGAAACATTATTAGGCAAATTAGTTTTAATACCCATTCTCTTACCAGTATCTCTAAGAAGAGTTGTACCTAGAAAAAGATGAGTTTTAACAGCAAAAATATTATCAGAAAGAGCGATAGCCTCACTCATAGTAATAGGTTTATTAGCATAATTATTAGCATAATTAGTAGGACTATAAGTCTCATCATTACCGATAGTAAAAGTAGTAGGTTCACTTACAAAAGTAGAAGAAGCGGTCATGCCATTCTCTAACGCTGCATAATAAAGAATAGGCTTAAAAGTAGAACCAACCTGTCTTTTAGCATTAACCGCCCTATTAAATTGACTCTCATTATAGTTTTTCCCACCTATCAAAGCCACAATATTACCTGATTTTGGGTCTCTAATAATCGCTCCAACTTGCAACTCACCAGTATCAGCCATCTCCTCTGAAACAATACTCTCCAAATTCTTTTGAGCCTCAACATCCATATTAGTATAAATCATAAGCCCGCCTGTATCAATCAAAGACTTAGGAATATCAGAAATAGAATTCAACTCATCCATAACAGCATCCTTATAATACAAAGAACTAACAACATAATTATTAGCTTTAACCCCGTGAAAAGTTAACTCTTCATTAACAGCATACTCTAGTTCATCCTTAGTAATATAACCATTATCAAACATACTTTGCAAAACAACTTTTTGTCTATTCTTAGCATTATCATAATAATAAATAGGATTATAATAAGTAGGATTTTTAGGAATACCGACAATCATCGCAGCCTCAGCCAAATCTAGATCTTTAGCATGCTTATTAAAATAATACAAACTAGCATCCTCAATACCATAATTTCCAGCACCATAATTAATAGTATTAATATACCCCTCTAAAATCTCATCCTTACTATAATGAACCTCAAGTTCAAAAGTAAGAAAAGCCTCTTCAATCTTTCTACTCCATGTTTTATCAAAAGTCAAAAAAAGATTTTTAATATATTGTTGAGAAATCGTTGAAGCACCTTGGCTAAGTTCACCTGTTCTAATATTATTATACATAGCCTTAATAATTCTAAGATAATCAAAACCATTATGAGAATAAAAATTCTTATCCTCAGTAGCAATCATACCATCCTTAGCATATTGACTTACATCAGAAAGACTTACCCAAGAAGTATTAGAAGAATTCTCATAAAACACATTATCATCCTTATCAAACATAACAATTCTATTAGATCCATGAATATCCATTTTAGGAGTAATATAAGCATAAAGATAAAGTCCTAACAAAGCAAGCAAGCCTGAAATAAATAAAAACACAAAACATTTCCATAAAAAATACAATTTTCTCATAACAATCTCCTACATACTAGTATTAAAAAAAAAAGAAAAAATATAAGTAAAAAACACATATAAAATGTCTATAATAAGAATATAATAAAAAAGATTAAAAAAACACTTGATTTATTACAAAATATAAGTATAATTTTGAGTGATAAGTAAAGGAGAAAAAAGTTATGAAATTTAAAAATAAAACAATAGAAGAATTAGAAGTAATGTCATTTGATGACTTAGCGTACGAAATACTAAAAGAAAAAGGCAAAAAAATGAAAACAGCAGATATATTTAAAATTATCTGTGAAATACTAAACTTAAGTGAAAGTGAATTTGAAGCACAAATAGCAGACTTTTTCACATTACTTGCTACAGAAAAAAGATTCATACAACTTGAAAAAGGATTTTGGGATTTAAGAGAAAATCACACTGCTAAAATAGAATTAGAAGAAGTAGAAGATGAAGAAGAAGAGATATTAGAAGAAACAGAAGAGACAGAAGAAAGTGAAGAAGACGATTTATATTTAGACGAAACAAAAGATGCAGATGACGACGATACTGAAGACGATTTAAAAGACTTAGTAGTATTAGACGAAGAAAACGAAGTAGACCTTTAAATAAATTGTCTAAAAAAAGACAAAAGAAAGGTGAAAATATGATAGAAAGATTAAAAATAATAGAAGAAAGATATAACTATCTTACAAATGAGTTAATGAAGCCAGAAGTATATAATGACTATAAAAAAATGACAACACTATCAAAAGAAAAAACATCCTTAGAAACAATAGTAAATGCTGGAAAAGAATTAAGTACTATAATAGAAGACATAGAAACAGCAAAAGAAATGACACACGACCCAGAAATGGCAGAATTTGCTCATGCTGAAATAGAAGAATTAACAAATAAAAAAGAAGCACTAGAAGAAAAAATAACAATAATGTTATTGCCAAAAGATCCAAATGACGACAAAAATGTAATAATGGAAATAAGAGGAGCAGCAGGAGGAGACGAAGGGAACATATTTGCCGGAGACTTATTTAGAATGTACTCTAAATATGCAGAAAAAAACAAATGGAAACTAGAAATAACAAACGAAATAGAAGGAGAATCAGGAGGATACTCTATAATAGAGTTCATACTATCAGGAGAAAGTGTTTACTCTAAGTTAAAATACGAAAGTGGATCACACCGCGTACAAAGAGTACCTGCAACTGAATCACAAGGTAGAGTTCACACATCGACTGCTACCGTTTTAGTCATGCCTGAAACTGAAGATGTAGAAGTTGAATTACTAGACAAAGACTTAAAAATTGATGTATGTCGTTCAAGTGGTGCAGGAGGACAAAGCGTCAACACATCTGACTCAGCAGTAAGAGTAACCCACATACCTACTGGATTAATGGTATATTGTCAGGTAGAAAGAAGCCAAATCAAAAACAAAGAACGAGCACTAACAATACTTAAATCAAGACTATATGACTTAAAACAAAAAGAACAAGAAGCAGCAGTTGGAGCTGATAGAAAATCAAAAATAGGAACAGGAGATCGCTCAGAAAAAATAAGAACATACAACTATCCACAAAATAGACTAACAGACCATAGAATAAACTACACAGTAATGCACTTAGACAAAATAATGGAAGGTGACTTAGAAGACTTAATAGAAGCGCTTATCACCGAGGACCAAAAATTAAAAATGGGTGCAACAAGTGAACAATAAAATAAACATACCACCAAGGGAATTAAAAGAATTAGAAAAAATAAATGGCTTAACAAAAGAAAACATAGAAAAAATAAAAAATGACTACCCTATTCAATACATAATCGGATACACAAACTTTTATGGATTAGATATAAAAGTAAATGAAAATGTTTTAATACCTAGATACGAAACAGAATACTTAGTAGAAAAATTATTAAAATACATAAAAGACTATAAAATAAATAACCCCAAAATATTAGACTTATGTACTGGATCAGGGTGTATAGGACTCACACTTAAACATGAACTACCTACATCAAAAATAACAATGGCTGACATATCACAAAAAGCCATTGAAGTAGCAAAAGAAAACAAAACCTCATTAAAACTAGAAGTTGACATAATAGAAAGTGATCTATTTAAAAACATAACAGACAAAGACTTTGATATAATAATTAGCAACCCACCATATGTAATGACAAAAGAAACATTACCCAAAAACGTACAATACGAGCCATCAATCGCATTATTCAGTGGAGAACAAGGAATCGAACATACAGAAAAAATAATAAAAGAATACAAAAGCTACACAAAAGAAAGATCAATACTAGCATTAGAAATAAACGAACAAAGCGAGCCAACTATAACTGAAATAATAAAAAACAACTTAGAAAAGAAAATAACATACAAATTTGAAAAAGACCTAACAGGAAGAACAAGATATTTATTTATATTTAGAAATATGGAGAAATAAAATGAATATAAAAGATTTAGACAAAGAATATGACAAACTGCAAAAAGAATATGGGGACAAAAACCTTCATTCAATATACAACGGAGGATGTGAAAATAACCCTATAGTATGTTTTATATTTATGAATCCTACTGGAAGAAATATTGCATCATACGATACATGGAAAAGTAGACGTTCTCCATGGATAGGGACAAAAAACATATGGAAACTATTTTACAAAATAGACTTTCTTAGTCCAAAAATATATGAAGAAATACAAACAAAAAAGCCTCAAGAATGGGATGAAAAATTTGCTGAAAAAGTATATGAAGATGTAACAAAACACAAATATTTTATTACAAACTTAGGAAAATGCAATCAACTAGATGCTAGACCATTACCAAATACAGTATACAAGCAATATTTAGAATTACTATATAAAGAGATTGAAATAATAAATCCAAAAATCATCATAACATTTGGAAATCAAGTTAGTAGTATATTATTAAATCAAAACATATGCGTTTCAAAATGTAGAAAAAGAAAATATACAAAAACGATAAACAAAAAAGAATATGAAATATATCCAACATACTATCCTGTAGGAAATGGAATGAGAAATATAGACTTAGCAGCAGAAGATATAAAGCACATAATAAAAAGTAAACTTAAGGAGAAATAAAATGAATATAAAAGAAATGCAAAAATTAGCATATGATAACAAAGTAAAAAAAGGCTTTAATATAGATAACATAGAAATGGAATTTTGTTACTTATATGGGGAAATAGCAGAAGCATATGAAGCATATTTAAGAAAAAAAGAAGATTTAGGAGAAGAACTAGCAGACGTAACAATATATTTAATGGGACTATCAGAAATATTAGGAATAGATTTACAAAAAGAAATAGAATTAAAAATAGAAAAAAATAAAAATCGAGTATACAAAGTAGAAAATAAAGTTGCCACAAGAATAAGTGAAAAATAAAAAATAATTGAATAAAAAAAAGAAACCAACCACAACATTAAATAGAAAGGTTGGTTTTAAAATGAAAAAACTACTTATAGTAACAGCAACTATCATAATAATTGCAATGGCGATAAACAAAAAAGAAGAATATGTAATAGTACCAAACTCTTCAATAAGATTTAGAATAATACCAAATAGTAATACCATAGAAGACATAAACATGAAAGAAAAAGTTAAAAATGAAATAAATGACATAATAAAAGAAATAGAAGCAACAAGTACAAATTTAGAAACATCTAGAGAAAACATAAAAACAATAATACCAAAAATAGAAAATAAAATAGACAAATTATTTGAAAAAGAAAACTACAACAAAGACTATAAAGTTAATTATGGTATGAATTACTTTCCTGAAAAAATATATAAAGGAGTAAAATACCCAAGTGGAGAGTACGAATCAATGGTAATAGAAATAGGAGAATCATCAGGAGACAATTACTGGTGCGTATTATTCCCACCATTATGTATGATAGAAGCGGAAGAAACAGAAGAAGTAGAATACAAATTCTTCATAAGTGAGATAATAAAAAAATTTTTAAAATAGAATAAAATTCACCTAAAGACAGTATAATTAACTAGGTGAATTTTTTTGGAAATAATATCATTAATATTAATTGGACTGTCCCTTAGTATGGACGCTTTTACACTATCACTAAACTATGGCTTACTAAACATACCCAAAAAACGAATATTATTAGTCTCAATCTCAGTTGGGCTATTTCATTTTATAATGCCATTACTAGGGATGCAAGTTGGAAAAATAATAAGTATACTAGTACATGCAAACTTCAAAATAATACTTATATTAGTATTAACGATCATACTAATAGAAAGCATAAGATCACTAAACGAAGAAAGCGAAAAAGAATACAATCTAACAATAATAAACATAATCATATTTTCAATATTAGTATCATTTGATAGTCTCAGCATAGGAATAGGAATCAAATACATAACAGAAAACATATATCTAGGATCACTAATATTTACAATACTCAGTTTCACTTTCACCTACTTAGGTTTCACATTAGGAAGAATACTAAGAGAAAGAGCCTCAAAAAATTCAAAAAAAATAAGCATTATATTACTAATCATAACAATAGTGTATTTTATATGTAAATAAGTGCATAAAAGATTGACTAACCATAAAAGAAAATATTATATTATAAGAGAGGAAAGGTTCGTTATTATGCCAAAACTAAAAATTGAAGGTGGAAACCTATTAACAGGAAAAATTGAAATAAGTGGATCAAAAAATAGTGCAGTTGCATTATTACCAGCAGCCCTACTATGCAAAACAAAAAGTAAAATACTAAGTGTCCCAAAAATAAGGGACATAGAATACCTACTTAAAATATTAGAAGTATTAAACTGCAAATATGAAATAAAAAATCAAGAAATAGAAATAGACACAACTAATCTAAAAAACAACCCAATACCAGAAGAACTAAGCGAGCAAATGAGAGCATCATATTACTTTATGGGAACACTCCTTGCTAGATTTCATCATGTAGAAATATCATTTCCAGGAGGATGTGTAATAGGTGCAAGACCTATAGACTTACACATAAAAGGATTTGAAGCATTAGGAGCAACGGTGACACTAATAAAAAATAAATACATAATAGATGCAGAAAACTTAACAGGAGCGACAATACATTTAGACTTTGCAAGTGTAGGAGCGACAATAAACATAATGTTAGCCGCAACACGCGCTAAAGGAGTCACAATAATTGAAAATGCAGCACAGGAACCAGAAATAGTAAACGTTGCAGAATTTTTAAAAAGTGCAGGATGTGAAATAGAAGGAGCAGGAACAAGCACCATAAAAATAACAGGAAATGAAGAATTAGACGAAGGAATAATAAAAGTATGTCCAGATAGAATAGAAGCAGCAACATACATAATACTAGGCGCGCTAATAGGTCAAAACCTAAGCATAAAAAATCTAAATATAGAGCACATAGACAAAGTATTAAAAAAACTATCAGAATGTGGAATATCATACGAAACAAAAGAAAATGAAGTAATAATATCAAAATGCAAAAAAATATTATCCACAAACATAGTAACAGAAACATATCCAGGATTTCCAACTGACATACAACCACCATTTGTAACATTGCTAACACAAGCAGAAGGAACATCTACAGTATTAGAAACAATATACGAATCAAGATTCAAATATACAGAATATCTTAAAAAAATGGGAGCAACAACAATAACTGATCAAAACTTACTAACAGTAAAAGGTGGGACAACTCTAACAGGAGCAGAATTATACGTACCAGACTTAAGAGGAGGTGCCGCACTTGTATTAGCGGGCTTAATAGCAACTGGAACAACATATCTAGACAACATATCATTAATACTAAGAGGATACGAAGATATTGTAGAAAAATTAACTAAAGTAGGTGCTAAAATTGAAATAATCGAGTAAAATATTACGAGGATGATAAAATGAAAAAGAAAAAACTTGTAATATTTTTTCTTGCACTAATAGGAGTCTACATAATATACAATATAACATACAAAGAAACATCAAACTATCTTGCAATAGGAGATGACCTAGCAAAAGGGCACACTCCATTTGACACATACAATGATTCATACACAGACTACTTATACACTTACTTAAAAAACAAAGATAAAAAAATGACAATCAACAAAGAATTTATAAGTGAAGACTTAAGAATAAAAGACTTATTAGAAAACATAAAAAATCCAAGTGTATACGAGCAAAAAAATCTACCACAAGCGATACAAAATGCTGATATAATAACCATATCAATTGGAAGTGAAGAACTATTTGCAAAACTAAGATCAAACAATTGGAAAACCACAAACGAAAAACTATACAATTATGTAGATGAAATGATAAATGATTTAGAAAAACTTATAAAAGAAATACAAAAAATAAAAAAGACTGAAACATACATAATAGGATATTATAACCCAATAGTATACACTTCTGAAAACGAAACAAAACTAAAAAGTTTATATAATTACATAGACATAAAACTTAAAAATTTAGAAAACACAAAAAACATATACTACGTAGAAATAGCAAACGAATTTCAAAACAAAACATATTATTTACCAAACAAAGAGCATGCATTTCCATCATTAGAAGGATACAACTACATAGCAAATAAAATAATAAAAAAAATAGAAAGTCATTAACTCTTCAAATAACTTTCCAAAAACTTATCAATATAACCATCTAAAACCTCATCAACATCACTAGTTTCTTCTAAAGTTCTCAAGTCCTTAACCAAACTATAAGGACACATAACATAATTTCTAATTTGACTACCAAAATTAACATCCATAACTGCACCCTTAAGATCATTAAGTTTCTTATCAACAGTCTCTTTTTCTAGCAAAAAAAGTTTTCCCTTCAAGATTTCCATAGCCTTTTCCTTATTCTTAATTTGACTTCTCTCATTTTGACAAGTAACCACAATATTAGTAGGAATATGAGTAATTCTAACAGCAGAATCAGCAGTATTAACACCTTGACCACCAGCACCGCTACTTCTATAAACATCTATTCTTAAATCTTCATCCTTAATAACGACATTAATAGAAGTATCAATTTCAGGAGTAACTAAAACTGAAGCAAAAGAAGTATGACGTCTCTTATTAGAATCAAAAGGACTAATTCTAACCAACCTATGAACACCAGTCTCTCCCTTTAAAAAACCGAAAGCATTCAAACCCTTAACATTAATAGTAATACCCTTAATACCAACCTCTTCACCAGGCTGTTCACTAACAATATCATACTTATACCCTACTCTAGCAAAATATCTCAAATACATTCGCTTAATCATATTAGCCCAATCATTACTCTCTGTACCACCAGCACCACTATGAATCTCAATATAACAATTATTCCTATCAAACTCCCCACTAAGAAGAATCTCATTAGTAAGTTTATTAATACCATCATTAATAACTAATAAATCTCTATCTAAAAGTTCAAAATCTTCCTTACTACTAGCAATATCAGAAATCTCCAAATCTTCAATAACAGTATTCAAAATCTTTTCATATAAAGAAACACTATTCTCCAAAAAAGATAACTTCTTAAGAACTTCATTAGAATTACTACTACTCCAAAAATCTTCCTTAGTACTAACTATTTTTAACTCATCTATTTCCTTTTTC
>JAAVYQ010000081.1 GCA_022791215.1 Bacilli bacterium
CAATTTTGATGCTCAAGTTATTGATAATTTTGAGTACTAAAAAAAGACACCGTTAACTCGGTGTCTACCATATCTTGGTAGACATTTAGCATTGCTAAATGCTCCTACAAACATATTATCAATATTTTAAAGTATAATGCAAATATTGATTGGATAAAATAATCATGTAAAATTAAGTAGGATAATATTGTAATAATTGTTGTTAGTTATTCTTCATGTTAGAGTCCGTATAACTTCAACGGTAGTAATACTAACGCGAACGTATTCTTCGTGTATGGCTCTAGTAACCCTGGCCACTTGAGCAACAATTGGGTCAACAACAGTAACGTCGTTCGTCCAGTAATTTCTCTTTAATGATTAGTCATTTCATAACGAGAGTTATTGTAGAAATGTACTTTAGAGAAACAAATATTATTCATTGTCATACTTTGACTAAAAATTTAGACACTTAATATTAAAATATTAGTAGTGTATATGAAAGTATTTTTATATTTAAGTGTTTTTTTGTATCTTTATAAGTAATTTGACGTAAAGTTTAAAAAAATTTTTTTCTTTCAAAATTTAATATTTAACTACTTTTTGAATATTTTTTTCTTTTAGTATAGTTTGTGTTTTTCAAAAAAGGGTATTAAATCTAAAAAATGACTCTTCAATATTAAAAGTTGGTGAATTTGCGTTTTCTTTAAAGGTATGTTAAGTTGTAGGTAGGAGCAATTAGTACCTATGTGGTTACCTTTTCTTCTTGATGAAACATGAAGTGGATCATCTTAGTAAGAACATGATGAAAATAATATGACTAGGGGGAGAAAGGGTTATTACATGAATAATAAAAACTTCATACACTGTGTGTTGGAGTACATTTGTGCAATTTTAATGCTCAAACTTTTGATAATTTTGAGTACTAAAAAAAGACACCGTTAACTCGGTGTCTACCGAACGGTAGACATTTAGCAATGCTAAATGCTCCTATAAATATATTATCATATTTTTAATGTTTTTTCAATAGTGCATCTATTGAATGTTTGGAGGGTTTATGGAAAAAGTTGTAGATGTTAAAAATGTTACTAAGTTAATTGGTAATAATCTTATTATTGATGATGTTAGTTTTAGTTTAGAGAAAGGAAAGATTTATGGTTTAGTTGGCACTAATGGGAGTGGAAAGAGTACTCTTTTAAAGATCATTTTAGGTCTATATGATTCTTTAGGTGAAGTTATTATTAATGGTAAGAATTTGAGGTATAATTTTAATGAGGCAATTAGTGATGTGAGCGGTATTGTTGACTATGTTAGTTTTTATGATTATTTAACGGCTTATGAAAATGTTAGATATTTCTCAATGATTTATGGAGTTAATTTCGGTAGGGTTAGAGAAGTTCTTGATATTGTAGGATTGAATGCTAACGATAATAGAACCGTTAGTAAATTCTCTTTAGGAATGAAGCAAAGACTTGGCATAGCAATTTCTTTATTAAAGGATCCTAAAATCTTAATTTTAGATGAGCCTATGAATGGTCTTGATCCTGTTGGTATTGCTGAACTGAGAAAGTTACTTTTAAGTTTTAAAGATAAGACTATTATTATTTCTTCTCATATAATTTCTGAAATAGAAAAAATTGTTGATGAAATTTTGTTTATTAGTAATAAAAAAATAATTCAAAAAAGTATTAAAAGAGAAGATGATAGATGTCCTATTTTGTTTAAATTAAATAATTATGAAGATGCAGCTAGAATATTAGATGTGCCCATTTTAAATGAAGATACTTCTGTGTATTTAAATAATAGTGAGGTTTCTTCAACGTTAAAGAAGTTTACTAATAGTAATATTGATGTTTATAGAGTGGAAAGTGAATCATTAGAAGATGAACTTTTAAAAATGTTGGAAGGTGATTTTAATGATTAGTTTAATTTATGCTGAAATTTACAAAGAAAGTAGAAAGATAGTTTTTAAAGTGTTTATTTTGTTGATTATATTTGTGAGTGTTTTAAGTTTGTTTATTATTTCAAATAATTTAAGTTTGGATAGTGAACAAGTTGTTAGTTATCCACAGCTTTCCAAGTTGGAGTATAAAAATGTTAATAAGTATGGAAGTTATGAACAATATTTAAAGGATTATTCTATTTACGAGAATGTTGTTAACAAGGAAATTTCTAAGAATGATTTAAATGTTAATTCAAAAGTAAGTTTGTTATTTAGTTATTATCCTACATTTTTATTTGTTGTTGGTTTGATAATTATTTATTTTGCATATCATATTTTTAGTTATGATTATCAGTCTAAAACTATAAGATATTTATTTATGTCTAATAAAGGACGAAATAAAATTTTGTTTTCAAAGATTTTTGCAGTTTTTCTACTTTCAGTCTTCTTTTCTATGATTTTATTTTTTACATTTTTAATAACGATTGGCTTGATTACTCATGAAAATATTTTTTTAGAAGGTATTAATATATTTGTTGGTGATTCTTTGAAGCTAATTCCATTAGTTCTTTATTATTTTGTTAAGTCTTTTATATATATTTTTTTGATGTCTTTTATCGGTATTGTTACAATATGCTTAACTATTGTTTTTAAAGGTAGTACTTTTGCTCTTATTATGTCTAATGTTATTTATTTTTGTTCTCTATTGTTTAGTCAATTGTTGTTTAATTATGGATATAAGTTTATTGAATATACATTTTTACCTTATATGGATTTTACTTATTTTGAAAGTCCAACAAGTGTTGCTTTTAATAATTTAATTTTTAATATAGACTTGTCTCTTAAAAATGGGATTATATTGATGAGTCTTTATTCTTTAGTTTTTATTATAATTTCTCTTTTCTTTATTAAGAAAGATGTTTAAATATTTGTTCATAAAAAAACTATTTTAGATTGTTTTTTAACCTAAAATAGTTTTTATTTACATTCCCTGTTTTTTATAATAATCATGAAGTTCTTTAAATCTATTGAAGTGAACTATTTCTCGTTGTCTTAAAAAACTTAAAGGTGCTAGTAAATCTTGATCTTTTGTTAAGTCCATTAAGTTTTCATACACTGCTTGTGCTTTTTTCTCTGCAGCCATGTCTTCTTGTAAGTCTACTATTGGATTGCCTGTTATATTTATATAAGCGGTTGTAAATGGTACGCCATTTGAGTCACTTGGGAAAACACCTTTTTTGTGTTCTACGTAATGTGTGTCTAGTCCAGCATTTTTTAATTCTTCTATACTTGCATCTTTTATTAGTTGCCTTACCATTGTTGATATCATTTCTACATGTCCTAATTCTTCAGTTGCAATGTCTGATAATAAAGCTCTTCCTTTTTCATCTGGCATAGAAAATCTTTGACATAAATATCTTAGAGAGGCTGCTAATTCACCGTTTGGACCTCCTAATTGTTGGTTAAGAAGTTTTGCCATTTTTAAGTCTTTTCTTCTTATGTTAATAGGGTATTCAAGCATTTTTTCATATTTGAACATTAGTTTTTCCCTCCTTCATTCATCCAAGGCCAAGGATTTTTGTTCCATTTGTATTCACTATAGTATTCGGTTTCAGTTAAGCATAAAGGTCCATAGTTTTTTTCATACATTTCTTTTGCCTTTTTAAGTTCTTTAGAAGCATTTCTAAATTCGTAATAGATTTTTTCGTCTTTAGCGTTTATGTCTAAGTATAGTCCTAAATCTATTAATTTGAATGTTAATTCTTGTATGCGTAATAGTAATTCGTCTTTTTCACCACTTACAATAACTTTATAAATATAGTTTTTATATGGGTCATATATGTTTGTAAACATGTTTCCTTTGTTTAATCCTTCTTTTGCAGTATATAATTCGTCTTTTCTCATGTTGTTTACGTTTATGTTTCCTATGTTTACTTTTACATCAGTGTCCCATTCGTTAGATTTGTAGTTGTTTTGATAATTGTTTTTTTCAAATTCGTTTTTAATGTTGTATTTGTTTAAGTCAACGTCGTTCTTCATGTAATTGTTAAAGTCATAATCGTTCTTTTTGATGTTGAAGTTTGTTAAATCTACGTCATTGTGTTCATGATTTTTTAAGTTATAGTCGTAGTCATTGTTTTCTATTTTTTTCTCTTCATTAATGTATTTTATTTTGTTGTCTCTTTCGTCATAATACATTTTTATCCCTCCTAAAGTATCTTATGTTTTATGTTTTTTCTCGAAAG